>JAWRJQ010000064.1:0-4955 GCA_040307385.1 Atopobiaceae bacterium | reverse complement strand
GGACTCCTGAGAACGGATGACGGCCCGCCCCGCCCGCTATTGGCGGATGAAGCCCTGGTCGGAGTCGGGCATGGTGTCGTCGTCCACGTAGCGCCTCACCTGCATGTGCAGGTCGTACTTCTCGCGCAGCTCGGCGAGCTTGCCCATCATGGGGCTCGCATGGTGGGCGTCGATGGCATCCTGGTCACGCCACTGGTCGATGAGCAGGATGGTCTCGGGGTCCTCGAGGGGCTGGAAGTACTCGTAGCGCTCGTTGCCGTCCTCGGCGCGGATGGCGGCCACGGTGCCGGAGTCGATCATCTCCTGGGCGAATGCGCGCGCGGCGCCCCCGCGCCCGGTGTAGAAGAGGTTGACTGTGAGGCTCATAGGTGCTCCTTGCGAACGTGTCCGGGTCGCGGGCGGCTTGTGAGGATGTTCCCATTCTATTACGAGGGTCCTTCTGCCGGGCGTGTGGCATGCCCCAGGCATATTCTGCGACGGCTGAATGGCGAAGGGGACGACATGCCAGGCAGCTACGGTATCCACATTGATATGGGGCTCTGGCGGCAAGCGGCCGGGCGACTTCATGGCGGCGTCTCCCGCCGGCGCGGGATGCGGGCTCGGGCCCACGTGCGCCAGGGCGGCGCGGCGGCGGCGCCCTGGGCGTCTAGGCACCCTGCGCGGCCACCTCGCCGCCCTGGGCGGAGTCGAGCTTGCGGGCACGGGCCGCTCCCGGGTACTTGCGGTCGTAGAGCAGGGCTGCGAGCAGCACCACGAGGCACGATCCGCAGTTGTGCACGAGCGCGCCCGTCACGGGGTTGAGCATGCCCATGACCGAGAGCGTGACGGCAGCGAAGTTGATGCACATGGACAATGCGATAGCGCCCTTGATGGTGCGCACGCAGGTGTTGGAGAGCCACTTGAGGTAGGGCAGGCGCGAGACGTCGTCGGTCATGAGGGCCACGTCGGCTGCCTCCACGGCGATGTCGCTCCCCATGGTGCCCATGGCCACGCCCACGTCGGCGGTCTTGAGGGCCGGCGCGTCGTTGACGCCGTCGCCCACCATGCACACGGTCGAGCCTCCCATAAGCTCAGACACGCAGGACACCTTCTGGTCCGGCAGCAGGTCGGCGTGGACGTCCTCGATGCCCGCACGTGAAGCTATGGTGCGCGCCGCGCGGGCGTTGTCGCCCGTGAGCAGAACCGGGCGCACGCCCATGCGCTTGAGCTCGGCCACCATGGGCGCCGCCTCGGGGCGCATGGTGTCGGAGAGCGCGACGATGCCCTCCACCTGCCCGCCACGTGCGGCGACGACGGACGCCTTGCCCTGGTCGCGCAGGGCATCGAGCGCGGTGCGGGCCTCGTCGCCCAGCTCGATGCCGTTCTCGGCCAGGAAGCGCTCGCTGCCCAGCAGCCACGCATCGTTGCCGAGGATCGCCGACACGCCGCGCCCCGCCTCCATGCGGAAGCCCTCGGCGTCTGCCAGCGCCAGCCCGTCTGCCTGCGTACGTGCCAAGATGGCGCGCGCCAGCGGGTGCTCGCTCCTTGTCTCGGCCGAGGCCACGGCTGCGAGCAGGTCGCGCTGCGGGAGCTCGCCCAGGCTTATCACGTCGCTCACCTCAAGCTCGCCGCGCGTGAGGGTACCGGTCTTGTCGAAGGCCACGGCATCCACCCTGCCCATGCGCTCCAAGGCATCGCCGCTCTTGATGATGACGCCGTGCTTGGTCGCCTGGCCCACGGCGGCCATGATGGCTGTTGGCGTGGCGAGCACGAGCGCGCAGGGGCAGAAGACCACAAGCACGGTGACGCCACGCACGATGTCGCCGGTCACGGCGTACGTGGCGGCAGCGATGAGCAGCGCCACGGGCACGAGCCAGCTGGCCCAGCGATCGGCGATGCGCGCGGCAGGGGCCTGCCTCTCCTCGGCCTCCTGCACGAGGCGGATGAGGCGCGAGAGCGAGCTGTCCTGGCCCACCTTGGTGGCGCGCACGTCCACCGAGCCGAATCGGTTGACGGTGCCGGAGTACACCCCATCGCCCGGGCCCACGTCCACGGGCAGGCTCTCGCCGGTCATGACCGACTGGTCCACGCTCGTCTCGCCGGAGACAACCTCGCCATCCACGGGCATCGCCTCGCCGGGCAGCACGCGCACCACGTCGCCGGGCGCGACCTCTGCGATGGGGACCTCCTCGGTGCCCGCGCCCCGCACGATGCGGGCGGTTTCCGGTGCGAGCGAGATGAGCTTGTGAAGGCCCTTCTTGGCGCGCTCGGTGGTCTTCTCTTCCATAATCGCGCCGATGGCCATGATGAAGGCCACCTCTCCGGCGGCGAAGAGCTCGCCGATGAAGAGCGCCGCGAACATGGCCATGCAGATGAGCAGGGCCGACGAGATCTTGGAGATGCCGGGGTTGTGGATCACGCGCCAGATGGCCAGATAGAGCAACGGCACGCCGCACACGAAAACCGGCACCCAGGCAAGCAGCTCGGCCTGCGGATACCCCGCCATGGGCAACAGCAGCGATGCCAGCAGGAGCGCCCCGCCCACCAGCGTGGCGGGCAGCCCCGCCAGCACGTCGTTGATTCTCTTCATTGTCTCCGCCATGGCCTTGCCTCCGTTGACTTCTCTCGCTCCCTGTCGTATAAGGGTAGTTACCGAATAGAATGTTCTGTTATGAACGTATTGTTTTGACATCGCCGGCGCAACAACCAAAGGGCGTCGGAAGTGCCGTTCGAGACAAAGCGGGCGATTTGTTCGGAAACGGAGGGAACGTGGACCGCAGGCAGAGGAAGACACGCGAGGCGGTGTTCGCAGCGTTCACGGGGCTCCTGCAGGAAAGACCGTACTCGTCCATCACCGTGCAGGAGATCCTGGACCGCGCGGACGTGGGCCGCTCCACCTTCTACGCGCACTTCGAGACCAAGGACGCGCTCGTGGTGGCGCTCTGCGCCGAGATCGCCGACCACGTGTTCTCGGACGAGAGCACCAGCGAGGCGACGCACGACTTCTCTGGCGCGGGCCGCAACGTTGAGGCCGAGGTGACCCACATCCTCTACCACATCCAGGAGAGCAGGCCATACCTGGAGGGGCTGCTCAAGAGCGGCAGCGGCGAGCTGTTCATGGCCGAGCTCAGACGGCGCGTGGCCGACGAACTCGCGCCGGAGCTCTCCGCAGGCATAGAGGGCGTGCCGACGGACTACCTGGCCAACCACGTGGCATGCGACTTCGCCGAGACGGTGCGCTGGTGGATGCGCAACCCTCAGCACTCGCCCGAGGAGGTCTGCCGCTTCTTCCTGGCGACCACGAGGCTATAGCCGGTCTTGTGACGCCGCGCAGGCCGGCGGACGGCCGAGCAGGAGCTTGGCGAGTCGGTTGACGGGGCCACCATCATTGGCGGGGATTCGCGCCTCCTCCTGCCAGGAATATGAAACGCAACAATCAGGTTCCATGCTCCCCGATTCTGATCCAGTGGCAACGGATGATGGACCTCACGCCGCTGGGTCTATGGGAACCGCTTAATGGCCTGGGCGAGCATTGGGTGCTGGAACATGTGAAGAATCATCTTCACATGCTGGCGGGCCTGGGCTTCTGGAACACCTATCGAAGCGTGCCGAGGGACGCATGGCAGACGCTGGCGTGGGCCATCCACAAATGGTATCCTCCCATGCCCATGCAGTTAGGGTCCATCACTGGGATACGAATGGTTGGGGGCAGAGGTGCAGCTGAGGCGTGCGTGCGACTTCGAGGTCGTCAGAGCCGGATACGTGGATGTGGCAGAGAATACGCCCCAGATCGAGCGGCATGCGCGCTGGGTCTACGGAAAGCATCCCACCGACGGGATGATACGTGCATACGTCGACAATGACGAGATGCACCTGCTGATGGACGGGGATGACGTTGCGGGGATGGTCGCCATCGTCATGAGACAGGACGAGGACTACCAGGAGATACCCTGGGCTGAGCGCCTGGCCAACGACGAAGTGGCGGCCCTCCACATCCTTGCTATACGCCCGGCCTTTAGGGGAAGGAGGCTGGGGTCGACGATGCTCGAGGCAGCCGCAAGACTCGCGAGGCAGAGCGGTAGAAGGGCGATGAGGCTCGACGTGCTTGAGTCCAACCTGCCCGCTCAGCGCATGTACGAAAGGGCCGGATTCTCGTATCGGGGCAAGTGGAGCCAGTACGCAGAGAACGCGGGCTGGACCCACTTCCTGTACTACGAGATGGCACTGGAATAGGTGGCCGCCTGCTGGGCAGGTTGCAACGGGAGGATGCTCGTCACGCCGCCGGTAGGTTCTGGCGCTCCGTACAGAGCAGTGATCAAAACACCCCCTTGGATGGCCGTCGACTCGGGGCCCCGTGCCCCGCGCGGCAGGGAATCATGCCATGCCGCCAACGCCTGCGGAACGCCCCGCTCACTTGCCGCGATGCTTCGCCTTGCGCTTCTCCTGGCGCTGTTCGAATCTCTGGCGCTTTTCGTCTTCGCGTCCGTCGCGGGCATCTGCCTTCCTCTGCCGGGCGGACGCCTCGCGTACCTCCAACAGCGCCTGCTGCGCCTTGGTGGAGGGGCCGCGCTGCTTCATCTCGCGGGATGCCTCGCGCTGGCGGCGCTTGGGGTTGGCGGCCGGTCTCGGCGACTCCCCGTGGGCCATGGGTTCCGTGAAGCGAAGCTCGCCGTACCTGTTGCAGACGAGGACCAGGATCTCCTCGTTGGACGGCTCTGCGCCGAACACGACGCGAGACACGCTGTAGCTGCCGCATTCGACCCGCTCAAAGACCCCCACCCAAAACTGGCCGTCGTGATACACGGTCAGGGTGGAGGACACCCCGATCTTCCACATGGCTAACCCTCCCTTATGTAGATGCCACGCGGAGAAGGGACAACCAGGGAGGCAGGTTACTGACGCCCGGGCGGGCGCACCCCGACTACCCGACGGGGTCGTGTTTTCATCTCCGATGCGCAAAGCATACCACTGCATGT
>JAWRJQ010000063.1:0-11184 GCA_040307385.1 Atopobiaceae bacterium | reverse complement strand
GTAGGTGTACGACATTGCGGTTCCTCTCTCTTCTGGCTCGGATTCCCCCATCCTTGCCGTTAGATGGCTGTTATAGGCACGGGTCCCCCCTATCGGTGACCACGCGATAACCGATTCGCTCCATGCGCTCTTCAAGGATGCGGCGGCTCCGGGCCGCCTCCACGTCCGAGCAGGGCTTGCCGTCGTAGAGCAGGTACTTGCCCCGCACGTCCGCAGGCGACAGGTTGGGCATCACCACGTTGGCGCCCGCCTCCATGCCGAGCTCCCACCCGTGCGGATGGAGGGTGCCGAGCGCCGTGGTGGCGGGCAGCAGGATGGCGGGCTTGATGAGGCGGATGATGGAGAGCAGCGCGAGGGTCTGCTCGAGCGAGCCCGCCGGCTCGCCTGCAAACGGCGTGGCATGATGGGGCATGAACGGGCCGATGCCGCACATCTCGGGCGAGAACTCCTGGATGAAGGCGAGATCGGCCGCCAGCGTTGCAGGCGTTTGGAAGGGGCTGCCCACCATGAAGCCGCAGCCCACGGCATAGCCCAGCGAGCGCAGGCTGCGCAGGCACGCCATGCGCCGCTCCCAGCTCATCGAGGCGGGATGCAGCCGCGCGTAGTGGGCGGGATCGGCGGTCTCATGGCGCAGCAGGTAGCGGTCGGCGCCCGCCGCGCGCAGGCGCGCATAGCTCTCGTGGGAGCGCTCGCCTGCCGAGAGCGTGATCGCGCAGGCGGGATACGCCCCCTTGAGGGCAGAGACGATGGCGCAGAGGCGCTCGTCGGTATACCGCACGTCCTCGCCGCCCTGCAGCACGAAGGTGCGAAATCCCAGCTCATAGCCCGCATCGGCGCACGCGAGGATTTCCTCCTCCGTCAGGCGGTAGCGCTCGCACGCCGCATTCGACACGCGCAGGCCGCAGTAGCAGCAATCGTTTTTGCAGTAGCTCGTGACCTCGATGAGGCCGCGGATGAACACCGTGCGACCATAGCGGGGCTCACGCGCCGCACGCGCACGTTCGGCGAGCACGGCACGCGCTTCGCCATCGACGTGCGTCAGAAGGTATTCGTATTCGGCCGGCTCAAGGCCGTGGTTCTCCGCGAGCTTCTCCACAAGCTCGCCCATGCGGGCGTCCATGACCCTATGCGCTGGTCACGAAGTTGGAATAGGCCGTCTTAGCGCTCACCCCGGAAAGATTGCCTATCTTGCCCGAGAGCGCGGCGATGGCATCCTGCGGCGCGTCCACGGCGATGCTGATGACGTTGATACCCTTGGAACGGTACGGGATGCCCATGCGGCCGATGATGTGGCAGCCATATTCATGCAGGATGTCGTTGAGCTTGTCCACCGAGGATTCATCCTCGACGATGATGCCGATCACGGCAACGCGGGTCTCCATATGCCTCTCCTTCGCTTCGGGCGAGCAGCCCTGGTGTCAGGTAGCCAATTCATCATAGCACGGCGTCCGCTGCGAGCTCCTCGGCAAGATAGCGGCCCGTCACGCTGTCGGGGCATGCGGCGACGTCTTCGGGCGTGCCCGCGCACACGATGCGGCCGCCCGCGTCTCCCCCACCGGGCCCCAGGTCGATCACCCAATCCGCGTTGGCGATCATGTCGAGGTCGTGCTCGATCACCACCACGGTCGCGCCCGCCTCGATGAGCCCCTGCAGCACGCCGAGCAGCACCTCCACATCGAGAGGATGCAGGCCGATGGTGGGCTCGTCGAAGACGAACAGGGCATCGTGCTGGATGCGGCCGATCTCGCTCGAGAGCTTGAGGCGCTGCGCCTCGCCGCCCGAGAGCGCCGGCGTGTCCTCGCCCAGATGCAGATAGCCCAAGCCGAGATCGTGCAGGATCTGGAGCTTGGCGCGCGCGGGCCTGAGGCCGCCCGCCGCACCGAGCGCTTCGTCCACGGTCATATCGAGCAGCTCGGGCAGCGTGAAGCCGCCCTCGGCGTCGGCGTCTTTCGCAAGCGAGATGCGCACGAGGTCCGCATCGCGGCCGTAGCGCGAACCCCGGCATGCGGGGCAGGCGATCTCCACGTCGGGCAGAAACTGCACGTCGAGCGAAACCTGGCCCGTTCCGTCGCAGGTGGGGCAGCGGAGGCGCCCCGTGTTGTAGGAGAAATCGCCCGTCTTGTATCCCAGGCGCTTGGCGGCATCGCTTCTGCCGTAGGCGCGGCGCAGGTCGTCGAGGACGCCGCTGTACGTGGCCACCGTGGAGCGCACGTTGGCGCCGATGGGCGTGGCGTCGATGAGATTGGCACGGCGGATGTCCGGAGCATCGACCGTGCGCACATGCTCCGGCAGGCGCTCGCCCGCCGCATGGGCCTTGAGCGCGGGGATGAGGCTCTCGAGCACGAGCGTGGTCTTGCCCGATCCCGAGACGCCCGTGATGCAGGTGAGACGACCGCGCGGGATATCCACCTCGAGCGGGTGCACCGTATGGATCCGCCCTGTCTCGAGATGCACCGAGCCCTGCTCGAACATCTCCTCCTCGGAGGCGCGCGTACGGGTGCGCACGCGGGCGGTTCCGGCGAGGTACGGCGCGATGCGCGAGGCGGGCGTCGCTTCCACCTGAGCTATCGTACCCTGCGCGAGCACCTCGCCGCCCTGCACGCCCGAACCCGGGCCCATCTCGATGAGGTGGGTGGCATGGCGCAGCACCCGCACGTCATGATCGACCACCACCACGGAGTTGCCGTCGGCGAGCAGGTCGTCCATCACGCCGAGCAGCCCCTCCACGTTGGAAGGGTGCAGGCCGATCGAGGGCTCGTCGAGCACGTAGAGCACGCCGTTGGTGCGGTTGCGCACGGCACGCGCGAGCTGCACGCGCTGGCGCTCGCCGGTGGACAGCGTCGAGCTGGCGCGGTCGAGCGAGAGGTAGCCCAGGCCCAGCTGCTTGAGACGCGCGCAGGGTTCCGCCATCTCGGCGATGATCGTCTCGGCCATGGGGCGCAGCTCAGCGGGCAGCGACGGCGCCACGCCGGGCAGCCAGTCCACGAGCTCGTCCAAGGTCTTCTCGCAGCACTGCGCCAGGTTGATGCCGCACACGAGCGAGGCGCGCGCACGCTCGCCGAGACGCGAGCCCCCGCACTCGGGGCACGCGTTCTCATGCAGGAACTTGCTCACGCGCTTGAGGCCCTTCTCGTCCTTCGCCTTGGCGAGCGCGTTCTCCACCGAGTACACCGCATTGAAGTACGTGAAGTCCATCTCGGCGAAGTTATCGCCCTTCTTGGAGTGGTAGATGATGTGGCGCTTCTCGGCGGGGCCATGGAACACGATCTCGCGCTCTTCGGGCGTGAGCTGGTAGAACGGAACGTCGGTGCGCACGCCCATCTCGCGCACGATATCCTTCATGAGGTCCCACATGAGGGTGCCCCACACCACCACGGCGCCCTCGTCGATGGTCTTGGATTTGTCGGGCACGAGCGTGGACTCGTCCACCGTGCGCACGAACCCCGTACCATGGCAGGTGGGACAGGCGCCGCTGGAGTTGAAGGCCAGCTCCTCCGCACCCGGACCGTAGAATCGCTCTCCGCACACGGGACAGACGATCTCCTGCTCGAGCGCCACCGCCATGCTCGGCGGAACGTGGTGGCCGTTGGGGCAGGCATGGCTGCCCACGCGCGAGAAGAGCAGGCGCAGATGGTTCAGAAGCTCGCTCATGGTGCCGAAGGTGGAGCGGATGTCGGGGATGCCGGGGCGTTGCCGCAGCGCGAGGGCGGCGGGCACGTAGAGCACCTCGTCAACATCCGCGCGCGTATCCTGCGAGAGGCGCCGGCGCGTGTAGGTCGAGAGCGCCTCGAGGTAGCGGCGGCTTCCCTCGGCGTAGAGCACGCCGAGCGCGAGGCTCGACTTGCCCGAGCCCGACACGCCCGCGATCCCCACGAGCTCGTGCAGGGGGATCTCGATGTCGATATCCTTGAGGTTGTGCACACGTGCGCCATGCACCTGGATAGAGCGGGGTTCCGATGCGGATGACATGTGAGAGCCTTTCTTACGCCTGCCCTCCATTATCGTCTATCGTTGCCAGCTCTGCGAACCATCCCGTCAACCACCTGTAGGAGAACGCCCGGCGCGGGCACCCCGGGCAGCAGGATGCGGCTGTCACCGCAGCTTACGAGGAATGCGGGCAGCTGCCAGATTCCCAACCTGCTCCTGAACTTCTCATCTTGCTCAAGCGCAGCACGGGCGGCGCCTCCAACGAAGCATTCGGCGAACGCATCCTCGTCGATGCCGCAGAGCCCTACGATGCGCATGATCTCATCGACCATGGTGGTGGGACGGCATTCGAACACGGTCGCCTTGCGCAGCAGGTGCAGGAACGTTCGCGCGATTTCGGGAGCTGCCAGCTTGGCCGCCTCGTATGCGAGGCACAGCGGCTCGGAGCTCCGCCTTCCCGGCGCGAAGAGGGAGAATCCCTCCATGTTGATGGGGACGCCGCCGATCTCCTGCTCGGAGAGGTAGATCTGCGCGAGCCGCGTATTATAGCGCTCGATGCCCTCCGCTTCCGGCAGCGCGCGCTCCTCCGGCGTCATGAAGTCGGCAACGTTGCGAACGAGAACGCCCATGACGTCGCGGACCTCGATCAGCTCCCCGTACCGCTCCTCCACCGCAGCCACCATGGGCTCGCATTCCCATGCGAGCCCCATCATGGGGTCGCTGAACCGTGTGATGACGATCTTCTCCATGAAGGGCTCCTAGATGAACATGCGCAGGTCGACCAACATATCGGCCACGCTCCATACGGGGATATCGCCATAGCGCACGTATACGCGCTCGGGCGGGATATCCAAGATGTCCTTGAATGCGGACGCCATCTCAGCGGAGAAGGCGGCGTATCCGACATGCCCCTCGTTGGCGAACACGTCGGCTTGCACATACGCGAGCGGATCATCGTCGCCGGCAAGCCAGAGGCGGCAGCAGTCCTCCACTGCAACCAGAAGACCTCGCTCGCTCTTGCCCGGGACCAGCTCAATCGCACGGCCGAAACGCTCCTTGAGCTCGACCTCCTGCTCGCGCGAAACGGGAACGTTGACCTTGCAGATGACGAACGGCATGCTAGCGGCCCTCCCTCCAGCGCAAGACCACCTCGAGCAGCTTGTCCGCGACCTCCTGCTCCTTCATCTGGTAGGTGTGCCCCGTGCGCTCGATGAAGATGAGCTCGTTGCGGTCTGCTGTGGGCATATGGCTGTTGATGTTCTTCAGAAACGCCACGGGATCGCCCTCGGTGAAGTTGTCGTAGGTGCCCACGAGCAGCATGCCCGTATGGGTGATCTGCTCGGCTTGGCTGAAATCGCCATCGGGCTCGGTGTAAGCGTTGTTGAGCGTGGGCTCGAACAGCCACTGATGCGCCGTACGCGCCACGCAGGGCGCCCATCCCATGAGCGCAAAGGGCAGCATCTCCTCTTCACGGCCGGTCGCCATGTACTCGCGCACGATCTGCTTCTCCTGCTCCGTGGTCCAGCTCGTCAGATAGGCGATGTTGGCCGGGGAGAGCAGGATGAAGCGTTCCATGCGCGCATCGTGCGTCTGCGAGAGATAGCGGATCACCTTGTTTGCACCGAGCGAATGCCCTCCGAGATAGATGTGGCGGTATCCGGCCTGGGACGCCCAGTCCACGTAAGCCTTGACATCCTCCACGGCATCGCCGAAGTCCTCGGTCTGAGAGCCGATCACCACGTTTTCGCCCGTCTTCACGTTCACCGTGGGGATCTGGCCGAAGGCGTCGCAGGTCTGCGCATAGCAGAAGTCGATCCCTCCCCCGTTGAGCGTCTCGCCGAAGTTCACATAGAACGGGTTGCTGTAGAAGTTGCCATGGATGCCCGTGATGGCGATGACCACGGTGTCGGATCCGCCGACCGCATCGAACAGCACGCCGTCGAGCACAATCCCCCGCTCCGCGGGCACTTTGAGAGATTCGGGCATGGACTACCTCCTGAAGACGCAACGGTGCTGGAACGACGAGTAGCAGCCGTTGCACGAGACGCAGCGCGATGCATCCACCTCGCCGCTCTCGAGCTTGCGCGGGAAGGCGGGGTCGAAGAGCAACGGACGCGAGAGCGACAGCAGCTCGATGCCCGTCTCGTCCAGGATGCGCTGCATGGTCTCGCGGCTGCGCAGCCCGCCGACCACGATGATCGGAACGTCCACCTCCGAGGCGAGCAGCGAAGGGGGCGAAATACGCCTCGCCGTACCCGGGACGGATGCCCGCGACGCTCGTTCCATTGCCGCTGACCTCGATGGAATCGATGCCCTCGTCTGCGAGGATTCTGCAGATCTCGAGCGCCTCATCCTCCTCGAGCCCGCCGCGCATGAAATCTGAGCTGTTGACCTTGGCCGTGATGTGCAGGCTGGGCGCCTCCGCGCGGACACCGCGCAGGATCTCAACCAAGATGCGCGCACGGTTGCGCGTGCTGCCGCCATATGCATCCACGCGATGGTTGGCTGCGGGGCTCACGAACCTGCTCAGGAAGAAGAAGTGCGCAACGTGGATCTGCACGCCGTCGAAGCCGGCCCTCTGCGCACGCACGGCCGCATCGATGAAGAGGCGCTCGACCTCGTGGATATCCTCGACGGTCATGCCGTCGGGCTCGACGACCTCGCTTCTGCCGTCGGCAAGGTCGCGGTAGAAGCCACCGAGGGCGAGCTGCGCGATGATGGGCACGCCCTGGGCATGCACCGTCTCGACCAGCCGCGCATATTGCGGGATCAGCGCTTCGTCGTGCAGGCGCATCATGCCGCCGAAGTAGCGGTCGTTTCCCGCCACGCTGGTAAAACCCGTGATGATGGCTCCAACGCCGCCGCGTGCGAGCTCGTCGTAGATGCCGTATGCTGCCTCGTCGATGCCGCCATCGGGTGCGGTGATGCCCTCCCAGGTTGCGGAGCGCACCAAACGGTTCGCCAGATTGAGGCCGCCCATCTCGACCGGTTCGAATATCTTCCGTGCCATCGCCCATTCCTTCCTTTGCCTGTTTGCAAGGTAAAGTCTAGAATCAGGGCAGAAATATGCTAGTACGCAGTTTTTTCTGCCTTACTTGGGGATGGAGGAGCTATGGACGAGAGCACGGAGGTCTCGTATCCCATCGCCGGGATGATGGAGGATCTAAGCGACGATCGCTGCCCTATCCTGCACGCCCTCGACGTGGTTGGCCAGAAATGGAAGCTTCCTATCCTGTGGTACCTGCATGAGGCGCCCGCCACGCGCTACAACGAGCTCAAGCGCCGCATTCCCGGCATCACCAACATGATGCTCACCAAGTCGCTGCGCGAGCTCGAGGAGGCTGGCCTGGTGCAACGCCACAGCTACGATACCGTGCCGCCCAAGGTTGACTATTCGCTCACGCAGCAGGGACGCGATCTGCTGCCCACCCTGAACGAGCTCTACAAATGGGGAGAAGCTCACATGCGCTCTGCTCGACCGAATGAGCGCGAAGGACTATCCGGAACGGCTTAACCAGCCCTCATCTATCCTTAATCTTCGCCGAAATATTGGCTAATCTTGAGTGGGCACCATGTACTTGTCAGGCAAACAAGGGGCACGGGAGCCCCAGAGGAAAGGACAAGATCATGGATAAGCTGGAAAAGGTCGAGCTCATTCGCGAGAAGACAGGCGTCTCCTACGACGACGCGAAGGTCGCCCTCGAGGCCAGCAACGACGACGTGCTCGATGCGATCATCATGCTCGAGCGTTTGGGCAAGACGGCGCATCAGAGCGCGAGCTACACCACCGATGCCGCCACGCCCGGCCCCGTCTCCCCCGAGATGGCCCAGGCTCAGACCGCATACGAGGACTCTTCCAAGAAGAGCCGGTTCTCCGAGAAGATGGACAAGGCCTTCGAGACCCTCAAGAGCCTGTTCAAGAAGAGCATGGACACCACGTTCGTGGCCGAGCGCCATGGCGAGCGCGTTGTGGCGATGCCAATCCTCTTCGTCATCCTCGGCATCTTCCTTTGGGGCGTCACCATCTGGCTGCTTCTCCTGGGCCTGTTCTTCGATTTCCGGTACCGCATCGAGGGTTCCGCACGCGTGACCGTCGACATCAACCAGGTGATGGACAAGGCCGGCGACGTTGCCGACTCCATCAAAAGCGATGTGACCAAGGGTAAGGAAGACTAGGTATGGCACGCATCCTCGTGGTCGAAGACGAAGCCAAGATCGCACGGTTCATAGAGCTCGAGCTCTCCCACGAGGGCTACGACGTCGAAAAAGCGGAAGATGGCAGGGCCGGCCTCGAGCTGGCCCTCGCCCATGATTGGGATCTTATCCTGCTCGACATCATGCTGCCGCACATCAGCGGCATGGAGGTGCTGCGGCGGCTGCGGCGCGAGAAGGCCACGCCGGTCATCCTGCTCACCGCGCGCGATGCCGTCATGGATAAGGTCGCGGGCCTCGATGCGGGAGCCGACGACTACATCACCAAGCCCTTCGCCATCGAGGAGCTGCTCGCCCGCATCCGCGTGACGCTCAAGCGCCGCACGATGCCGCTCGGCGCTGCCGGGGCGCCTGCGACCAACGCCATCACCGTCCAGGGCGTTTCGCTCGACGTCGATCGCCACGAGGTCACCGCGAACGGCGAGCCGGTCGAGCTCACCAACCGCGAATTCGAGATCCTGCACGCGCTCATGGCCAACCGCGACATCGTGCAGACGCGCGAAGCGCTCGCGCATGCGGCGCTGGGCTACGACTACATCGGCGAGAGCAACATCATCGACGTCTACATCAGGCAGCTGCGCTCCAAGATCGATGACCGCTTCGGCATCAAGCTGATCACGACCGTGCGCGGGGTGGGCTATGTCATCCGACCGTAGCGGCACCCGGGGCGCGGGAAGGCGGGTCTCGTCCATCGCCCGCTCCATCAGCATGAGCTACTGGTTGAGAAGGCTCGTGCAGTGGATCTTCTTCGACCTTCTCGCCGCCTGCATCGCGCTCGGGCTCTTCATCCACGCATGCAACCAAACGCTTCCGCCCGCCCTCATGTCGCCGGGCGCTATCTTTCCCAACTGCGATTTCGGGCTCTATGGGGGAAGGGCGATCGCCGCCTGGCATTACGGCGTGCATGCGCCGGACGGAACCGTGTACTCGTTCTACCTGCTCGATGCAGCCAGGAGCATCTGGCCCCTGCCGGTCTTCGTGATCCTGTGGGAGCTGATCGATTTGCTCCGCATCTTCTCCGAGACGCGCCGGGTGCGCCGCAAGCTGCAGCCCCTGCAGGACCTCGCCCTCACCGCCGAGGCCGTAGGCCAAGCCGCGGCGGCGGATCCCATGGCGGCGGATCCTTTGGCAGCGGATGTCGACAAGATGGCGATGCTCGAGCAGGCAATCGCGCGGGCGGGCGTCGACTCCCCCATCATCTCCACCGGCAATCAGGACCTGCGTCCCATCGAGGTGGCCCTCAACAGGCTGCTCCGCCAGATGCAGGAGGCCAAGCTCCAGCAGATGCGCTTCGTCAACGACGCGAGCCACGAGCTGCGCACGCCCATCGCCGTCATCCAGGGCTACGTCAACATGCTCGACCGCTGGGGCAAGACCGACGAGACCGTGCTCGACGAATCCATCGAGGCCCTCAAGCAGGAAAGCGACCACATGCAGGAGCTTGTGGAGCAGCTGCTCTTCCTCGCGCGAGGCGATTCGGGCCGCAACACCTTGCAGCGCACGAAGGTCAACCTCGCTGCGGTGGTGCATGAGGTGTGGGAGGAGTCGTGCATGATCGACGCGAAGCACGTGTACCGATGCACGGTCGCAGACGCCGATACAGCCGATCCGCGCTTCACGGTCGAAGGCGACCTCGCCCTGATCAAGCAGTCCTTGCGCATCATCGTGCAGAATGCCGAGAAGTACTCGGCGGACGGCAGCGCCATCACGCTTTCCGCAGCGGCCGAGGGCGCGCATGCCGGCTTCTCGGTGCAGGATGAGGGCATCGGCATGTCGCAGGAGGATGCCGCACACGCGTTCGAGCGCTTCTATCGCGCCAGCGGAGCGCGCAACGAGACCAACGAGGGATCGGGCCTGGGCCTCTCCATCGCCAAATGGATCGTGGATGCGCATGGAGGCACCATCGACGTGGTGTCGCGCGAGGGCGTGGGCACGCGCTTCACGGTCTCGCTGCCGAAAACCGCCGCATAGCCTGCGGCCCGCCGCACTTTGGGAGGCCGCCGGCCCGGGTGGTAAGATCGTTGTGAAGCAGAGGCGGGCGAGGGCGAGGGCCGGGGGCAGCACGATGATCATCAACACGGGCGGAAGGACCGATACGGTGCAGTACTTCTCGCCATGGCTGCTCAAGCGGTTCGAGGAGGGGTTCGTCTTCGTGCGCAACCCCCTCTTCCCGCACAAGGTCACGCGCTACGAGCTCGACCCGGCGGTGGTCGACTGCGTGGAGTTCTGCTCCAAGAACTACGCCCCCATCCTGCCGCGCCTGCATGAGATCACGAGCCGCTTCAACACGCACTTCCAGTACACGATCACGGCGTACGGACCCGATGTGGAGCCCGGGGTGCCCGACATCGACACTTCATGCGACACGCTGCTGGCGCTCGAACGTCAGGTGGGGGCGCAGCGCATCTGCTGGCGCTACGATCCGGTGCTGCTCACGAACGCGTATACCGTCGAGCGGCACCTGCAGACGTTCGAGCACCTCTGCGCGCGTCTGTCCGGCCACGTGGATCGGTGCATCTTCTCGTTTGTGGATCTTTACGAGAAGCTCGAGCGCAACATGCCCGAGCTCATCGTCATGGGCGCTGCGCAGAAGGATGCCCTGGCGCGAGGACTCGGCGAAATCGCGAACCGCCATGGCATGCTGATCCAGACATGCGCCACGCGCACGGACTATTCGGCCTACGGGATCCTTTCCGGCAGCTGCGTCACCCTCGAGATGCTCGGGCGCGCCAACGGCGTGGCGTTTCGCACGCTTGCGCACAAGGGTATGCGCAGGAACTGCCGCTGCTTCGAGATGCGCGATATCGGAGCCTACGACACCTGCCCGAACGGATGCCGGTACTGCTATGCCAACCGCAGCCCCGAGCTGGCGCGGAGCAATCATGCCGTGCATGATCCGGATTCGCCCCTGCTGCTGGGAGGCCTTGCGTCTGGAGATGAGATCTCGTTCGCAGATCAGAGGAGCTACCTCAGGCCTCGCGATCCCGTTCAGCTTGATCTGGGAATCTAGCGGTGCGCCCAACGGTGATGGACGCCTAGCGCGCA
>JAWRJQ010000062.1:0-23924 GCA_040307385.1 Atopobiaceae bacterium | reverse complement strand
TGTTCGCCATTTAAAGCGGTACGCGAGCTGGGTTCAGAACGTCGTGAGACAGTTCGGTCCCTATCCTCCGTGGGCGTAGGAAAATTGAGGGAGGCTGCCCCTAGTACGAGAGGACCGGGGTGGACGGACCTCCGGTGTACGAGTTGTCAACCAATGGCATTGCTCGGTAGCTGTGTCCGGTCGGGATAACCGCTGAAAGCATCTAAGCGGGAAGCCCATCCCAAGATGAGTTTTCCTTTCGGTAAGACCCCTTGTAGACTACGAGGTTGATAGGCTGCAGATGTAAGCGCTGTGAGGCGTTGAGTCGAGCAGTACTAATCGGTCGAGCTCTTCTTTTCATTACTCGAACTTGATGCGATCGTATAAGTCATCTACCATGTCACGCTGTGCGGCCTTCAGGGCACATCGTCTGCGCCCTTTGACAACCGAATGCCCCTTGTTGGTCAGCGACCATGGCAGGGGAGGTACACCTGGTCCCATTCCGAACCCAGTAGTTAAGCCCCCGAGCGCCGATGGTACTGCGGAGTGAGTCCGTGGGAGAGCAGGACGTCGCTGACCAACAAGGGGCATTTGCTATGTCGCGCGCTCGCCCCTCATATGATAGCGTTCACCTAATAGATTCTCGGCGGCTCCTATGCCATTCCGTGCATATCATCAGTTACATTATTTATATGTGATAATCGCATATAACGTGGATTCCTAAGCTGTGGTCTGCTCTTATGGGTTCGTTATACATATCCTACGGGTAGATGACGGATATCTTACACGGCTCTGCAGATAAAAATCTTTACCGAAAAGTATTTCCAAAATCGTTCATTTCTTTTCATGCTAGGGTGTGGGGCACTTCCCTGTTCGGGTACCCGACGCACCCTGTCGATGCATGCGGAGAGGTGAGAGAGCATGACAAATACGCAGACACGCGCAGATGCGCATGAGGGGGCTTTCGCACCCCGTGGACACATGCTGTGCGGCAACCTCACGAGAACCTTCCTCGAAAGTGCTGTTGTGGAGCATGTTGGCGCCGGCGACATCGTGGCCCTGTGCGCCGAGCCGGGCATGGGAAAAACGCAGCTCGCCTGCGCCGTGGCCGAACGGCTGCATGCCGATGCCGTCGAGTTCATATCGCTCACCGGGTTCGATAGCGAAACGGCGAGCGTGCGCCTTTCCAAGACCGCCCGCCGCCTCGCCCCGCGCCTTCGCAAGGGAAAGCGGCTGTGCGTCATCATCGACGACATCTGCCCCGCCGACGAGTACGGCGTGTCGTGCATGGCCCGCCCCATCCTGCGCCTCCACAAGCTCGGCGCGCTGGTCGTGCTCACGCTGCGCCCCGAGGCCGAACAGGTGCTCGATGCGCTGGACGGCTGCCTGCGCATCGCCAAGGACGATCTCAGGATGCGCCGCTCCGACATCGCTCCCCGGGAGCGATCGGAGGCGATCATGCGAGCAAGCGATGGAATCCCCGCGCTCGTGGACGCCCTGCAAACGCATAGCGTGCACGACGGCACGCCCGATACGTTCCTCCCGGCGTTCGGCGAGACGCTCTGCAGCCTTGCAGGCACCATGATCCGCGACTCCCTCCTCGATGAGGATCGCAGGATCCGGTTCGCCGCCATGCTGTTCGGGCGGGGATCCTATGATGATCTGAGTGCGGCCGTCGGCGAGCTGCACGTCGATGCGACGATGGCCGCGCTGCAGGAGTCTGCGCTCGTATCGCTCGATCCCGCATCCAAGGCGTTTCGGTGCGTCGGCCTCGAAGATGACATAGGCATCATGTTCTGCTCGGACGTGCTGGCGGCTGCGGGGCGCGCTTGGCCGGCGTGCACGGCTGCAGCGGTCGACAGGCTCGTCGAGCAGGGCAGGGCGGAGCGCGCCGCCCGCATCGTCGCCCTGCTCGACGAACAGCAGCGCGCTACGCTCGCCTTGCGCAACGGAATCGAGTTCCTCAACGTGGGCGAGACGGAGCTCGTGCGCAGCGCGCTTGCCATCGAGGTGTTCTCGGAGGAGGTGTCGCCCTATGCGTACGAGATGCTCGACAGCGCCTATCAGGCGCTGTGGGCGCCCGATCGCAAGGAGGATGTCCTGCTCGGCACCCGCGCCTTTGCAACCGCACGCGACGAGCGCGACCATGTCCGCGTGCGCCTGCTGTGCCTGGGCCGCACCCTGCTCGGAGGCTCGTCCCATGGGGAAGGCGCCATAGCGCTCGAGCACGATGATCCCATGGCTGCAGGGCTCGCGCTGCATCTGGAGGCGGTGTCCCTGCTCATCCATGGGCGCATGGGGGAGTGCCGCAGGCTCCTGCGGATGTATCGGCCCGACGGCATCGAACGCACCCTGTCCGAAGCGCTGCTCGCAGTGGACGAGGAGCTTGCCCGCGTTCTCCTGTGCGAGCAGGACGCGCCCAGCCGGGAGCGCGTCCGCGCATCGGAAGAGTTCTTCGAGCGCATGGGGCTGTCGCCCCTGACGGAGTGGGGTTCCATCATAGGAGCCGTCCGCGCGACGATGCTCGGCGTAGCGGCCCCCAACGGCCTGGAGGCTGCGCTCGCGGTTGCCGAGCGACGGGGAGATGCCGTGCTTGCTGCGGCGTTGTGCTGCGCCCTCGTGCTGTCCGATCTCGTCAAGCGGGCCTTCGTGAGCGCGCATGTGCAGGCACGCCATGCGAAGCAGCTCGCGGATACGTGCAGAAGCGGCGTGTTGGCCGACATAGCGGCGCTGCTCTATGCCATCAGCGCGGCGTACCTCGAAGAGCCTGCGGCCCATAAGCCCCTGCTGCGCCGCAGCTGGGCGAGCGGGCAGGTCGAAAGCATCGCGCGGGCGGTATGCTCCGCGCTGTCCGAGGAACCGAGCGGCGTCGATGCGTCGGTGCCCCACGACTACCTGTGGCTCGTCATGGCGCTCGCCAACCTGCCCGGAACCTTCTCGCGCAGATTCCGGGCGAGGATCCACCCGGCGTGGTACAAGCAGCTCAGAGGAATCGAGCATGTCGTGCGCGAGTTCCAGGAAGCTCCCGGCGAGCCTGCCGTCTTGGAGCTTGAGGCGCCGGAGCGCCCTGCGCTCGAACGCGGCATCGAGATCAGGCTGTTCGGAGGCTTCTCGCTCTGCGTGAACGGCATCGAGATACCCGGAAGGGAGCTCTCGGCGCGCAACGCCGCCACCGTGCTCGCGCTGCTCGCCGCTGCTCCGGGGCATAGCATGACGCGCATCAACCTCATCGAGTCGGCATGGCCGGGGTCCGACTATATCGGAGGGCGCGAGCGCATCTATCAAGCAGTCAGCAGGATCAGGCGCATCGTCTCCCGCATCGACGATTCGCTCGAGCCCATCGCGCTTGCGCGCAACGACGGTGCGATCGCTTTCAACGAAGGCCAGGTGCGCTGCGACATCGACGATTTCGTGGAGGCGGCGCGCGCGGCGCTCCGCATGGAGGGACAGCACGATGGGGAGGTGGTGGATGCCGTTCAGCGCGCCGAGGAGATCTATCGGGGGAGCCTCCATATCCCCTTGCAGGATGGCGGCGGCCTCATGCGCTCCCGGGCGCGCGAGATGGCGAAGCTCTATGCCGATGTTTTGGTGCTCGGGTCGGAGACGGCTCTGCGTCTGGAAAAGCGCAAGCTCGCCGTTCATTTCGCCGAATCCGCCACGCTCATCGACGGAAAGCGCGAAGATGCCTTCTGCGCCCTCATCCGCGCGCTCAAGGCGTCGGGACGATTCGAAGAGGCCGTCCGCCGGTATCGTGCGTACCTCAAGAAGGGTTCGCACGGAAGGCGACGCAGGCCCTCCCCCGAGCTGCAGGCCGCCATGGGGGCGCTTCTTGCCGAGCAGGACCGCGCAGACGCAGTTGAGGGAGCGGAGATCGATAAAGAAGCATGATCTCGGTGCTCATTTGATGTGAGATGGCAGTTACGTGCAACTCCCATTCGCAGTTAGGTAAAGTTATGAAGATATATGGATCGTCAGCACCATGAGATGGGAATGTGTCCATGGCAGGTTTCCTTTCCAGACTGCTTTCATTGGGAGCAGATAAAGAAGTCAAGGAATTCGAGCGTATCGCACGGCGCATCAACGAACTCGAGCCCCAGTACGCCTCGGTATCCGCCGATGAGCTCGCCGGGTATACGGTGAGGTTCCGCGAGCGCTTTGCAAACGGCGAGACGCTCGACGATCTGCTCCCCGAGGCCTTCGCCGTGGTGCGCGAGGCCTCCAAGCGCGCCACCGGCATGCGCCACTTCGACGTGCAGCTCGTGGGCGGCATCGCCCTGCACCGGGGCACCATCGCGGAGATGAAGACGGGCGAGGGCAAGACGCTCGTCTCCACGCTCGCCGGCTACCTCAACGCCATCCCCGGCAAAGGCGTCCACATCGTCACGGTCAACGATTATCTCGCCAAGCGCGACAGCGAGTGGATGGGCTCCATCTACCGCATGCTCGGCATGAGCGTGGGGCTGCTGCAGAACGGCATGCGGCTCGATCTCAAGAAGCCCGCTTACGATGCCGACGTCACCTACGGCACCAACTCCGAGTTCGGCTTCGACTATCTGCGCGACAACATGGTCGCCCGACCCGGCAGGCGCGTCCAGCGCGGCCACTATTTCGCGATCGTCGACGAGGTCGACTCGATCCTCATCGATGAGGCGCGCACCCCGCTCATCATCTCGGGTGCGGGCACCAAGTCAGCAAGCACCTATAAAGACTTCGCGCGCGCGGTGCGCGGCCTCATCCCCAATCTCGACTACGAGCTTGATGAGGCCAAGCGCACCATCACCGCCACCGACGAGGGCCTCAAGAAGATCGAGCGCGCCGTCAACAAGGGCGACCTCTACGCCGATCCGTCCGGCCAGCTCGTCAACCATCTGCAGCAGGCGCTCAAGGCCGAATACCTCTTCCATCGCGACCAGCAGTACGTGGTCATGGACGGCGAGGTCAAGATCGTCGACGAGTTCACGGGCCGCATCATGGAGGGCAGGCGCTATTCCGAGGGCCTGCACCAGGCGATCGAGGCCAAAGAGGGCGTGATCGTCCGCGAGGAGAACCAAACGCTCGCCACGATCACCCTCCAGAACTACTTCCGCCTCTACGGAAAGCTTGCGGGCATGACCGGCACTGCCATGACGGAGGACGCCGAGTTCCGCGAGATCTACAACCTGCCCGTCGAGGTGATCCCCTCCAACAAGCCCAACGCGCGCGTGGACCACGACGATCTGGTCTACCGCTCCGTCAACTACAAGTTCTCCGCCGTGGCAGACGACGTGGCCGAGCGCCACGCCAACGGTCAGCCATGCCTCGTGGGCACGGTCTCCATCGAGAACTCCGAGCGCCTCTCGCGCATCCTCAACAAGCGCGGCATCCCGCATAACGTCCTCAACGCGAAGTTCCACGCTCGCGAGGCGCAGATCGTCGCGCAGGCGGGGCGGCTCGGCGCCGTCACCATAGCAACCAACATGGCCGGCCGAGGCACCGACATCCTGCTGGGCGGAAGCCCCACCTACCTCGCCCTCGACATCCTGCGCGAGCGGGGCGTCAACGTGGGGAGCATCACCGCCGAGCAGATCGGCGGCGTTGCGGCGACGTCCAACCTCGAGGTCCGCGCACTCTCCGAGCACGAGCTGTCGCAGCTCAAGCAGGAGGTCTTCTCCGATACGGCGCTCGAAGACGCATCCGTGGAGCTGCCCGAGAGCATGCCGCTGGGCGATAAGCAGCAGCTCCACATCATGCTCGGCGACTTCGAGCTCGGCGTGGAGCCGGATCCCAAGGGCTTCATCGCCCGCATCCCCAACGCGGGCCAGGTCGACGGTGCCGGCCTCGTCGCCCTGCTCGAGCAGGCGGGCGCCAGCATCGCAGACGTCGCCCGGGCCCGGCTCGAGGATATGCTCGAGAAGCTCAACGCCGCGCGCGAGCAGCTCCCCGCCCAGGCTGCGGTGGCGCTCGAAGAGGCGCGCCGCATCTGCAGCGACGAGCATGATCGCGTCATCGCAGCGGGCGGCCTCTGCGTCATCGGCACCGAGCGCCACGAAAGCCGCCGCATCGACAACCAGCTGCGCGGCCGCGCCGGTCGCCAGGGCGACCCCGGCGAGACGCAGTTCTACCTCTCGCTCGAGGACGACCTGATGCGCCTGTTCGCCGGCGATCGCATGGAGCGTATCGCCGACATGATGGAGCGCTGGGAGATGCCGCCCGACGAACCCATCCAGGCCAAGATCGTCACCAAATCGGTCGAGAGCGCCCAGCGCAGGGTGGAGGAGGTCAACTTCTCCATGCGCAAGAACGTCCTCGACTACGACGACGTCATGAACAAGCAGCGCGAGGTCATCTACGACGAGCGCAACAAGATCCTCGACGGCAAGGATCTCGTTGCCCACGTCGAGGAGGTTGCCTACGACACCGTCCAGCGCAAAACGTTCGAGTACTGCCCCGAGGACGCCTCGGCGGACGCATGGGACGTGCGCGGGCTCACCGCATGGCTTACCGGGCTGACCGGCCGCACCGACGTGCCTCCCGTCGAAGAGGGCGAGAACACGGGAGACTTGGTCGAGAAGTACTGCGCCTATGTGATGCGCTGCTACGACGAGAAGGCCGACCGCCTGGGACCCGCCATCATGCACGACCTGTCATCGCGTGTGATGCTGCGCGTCATCGACACGCGCTGGATGGCGTATCTGCAGGAGATGGACTACCTCAAGACGGGCATCGGCCTGCGCGGCTTCGGCCAGCGCGATCCGCTCGTCGAATACAAGGAAGAGGCATACACCGCGTTCTCCGAGCTCGTCAGCACCATGTACGAGGATTATCTCCGCACGATCCTGCGCATCGAGATCGTGCTCGATGCGGCCGAGGACGAGCCTGCCGCCCTGCGAGGTGCAAACTATTCCGGTCCCGCCGAGGTCGATGGCGATCAGGGCAGGGGACGCCTCTCGGCGAGCGTGAAGGGCGGCGTCGGCAACGCGGGGCCGCGCGTCGCCAAGGCCGCTGCGAAGAAGCCGCGCACCTATCGCAAGGCCGACGACTCCGATCCCTACGTGGGCGTCGGCCGCAACGAGCCGTGCCCCTGCGGAAGCGGCAAGAAATTCAAGAACTGTCACGGCAGGAACCGGTAGATGGCGGAGTTCGAAGGCACATCTCTCGAGGCGCTCGCCGAGCGCCTGCACGAGGTGGAGGGGTATCTCCACCTCGATGAGCTGCGCCAAACCATCGCCAAGCTCGAGGCTGCCGGCGCCGCTCCCGATTTCTGGAACGATGCCGAGAACGCGCGCAGGCAGATGGCCGAGCTGTCCGCCGCCCGCGACGACGTCGCCGCCCTCGAAGCGGCACGCACTTTGCTCGAAGACGCCGAGACCGCGCTCGAACTGGGCAGGGAGACGGAGGACGAGTCGCTGTTCGACGAGGCACGCAGCCTCGCCGAGGATCTCGAGCGCACGCTGTCCGATCTCGAGCTCTCGAGCTGGTTCACCGACGAGCTCGACCATGGCGATGCCATCGTCACCGTGACCCCCGGCCAGGGCGGTCTGGAGGCCCAGGACTGGTGCGCGATGCTGTTCCGCATGTACCAGGCCTATTGCGCGCGCCGCTCATGGAAGGTCACCGTCAACGACGCTCCTTCCGGCGAGACCATCGGCCTCGACAGAGCCACCTTCACCGTGAACGGCCACAACGCCTACGGCATGCTCCGCGCCGAGCAGGGCGTGCATCGCCTCGTGCGCATCTCGCCCACCGATACCAAGAAGCGCCGCCAGACCACTTTCGCGGGCGTGGAGGTGCTCCCCGTGCTCCCTGACGACATCCAGGTGGATATCGATGCCGACGATCTGCGCATCGACGTATTCCACGCGAGCGGTCACGGCGGCCAGGGCGTCAACACCACCGACTCCGCCGTGCGCATCACCCACAAGCCCACGGGCATCGTCGTGACCTGCCAGAACGAGCGCAGCCAGCTTCAGAACAAGGCCTTCGCCATGAACATCCTGCGCTCGAAGCTCTACGAGCTCGAGCGTCAGAAGCGCGAGGCGGAGCTCGAGGAGCTGCGCGGCCCCAAGACCGACATCGCGTGGGGCAACCAGATCCGCAGCTACGTGCTCTACCCGTATCAGATGGTCAAAGACCTCAGAACGGGCGTCGAGACGGGCAACGCCGACGCGGTTCTCGCGGGCGGCGATCTCGATGCCTTCATCGTGGGGTATCACCGCTGGTCGGTGGGCGGGGGAGATGCGCATGCGTAACGGATTCTCCTGGCGCAAGGCGCTCGTCGATCTCACGTGGATCATTCTGGGCGGCACCCTGTTCGCGGTGGGTATCGACATGTTCCTCGTGCCCAACGGCCTCGCTGCGGGCGGCATCTCGGGTCTCGCCACCATCACGAGCCGCGTCGCCGAGCTCAACGGCTTCGATCTGCCCGTGGGCATCCAGACCATCTCCATCAACATCGTGCTCATCCTGCTCGTCGCGCGCTCGGGCGACAAGCACTATCTGATTCGCGTCATCGTGGGATTCCTCGTCACGGGCGCCCTCATCGACCTGCTCGACCCCCTCCTTCCCAAGATGACCGAGGATATGCTTCTGGCGTCCATCTGGGGCGGCGCCGTGTGCGGCGCGGGCATCGGGTTCGTCATGCGCGGCGGCGGCAACACCGGCGGCACCGACATCATCGCCCAGTTCATCCAGAGGCGCACCGGCGTGCCCGTGGGCACCACCTTCATCGTCTCCGACTTCATCGTCATCGGCATCTCGGCGCTGGTGTTCTCACCGCGCAACGCCCTCTACGCCCTCGTGGCGATCTTCATATCGGGTCGCGTGTGCGACGCCGTGGTGGACGGCCCGCGCACCATGCGCGCCGCCTACATCGTCTCGCGCGAGCATGCCGCCATCGCCGAGGCCATCCTGTACGACCTCAACCGAGGGTGCACCGAGCTCCAGGCGCGCGGCGTGTGGAGCGGCAACAACCGCCCCGTGCTTCTGTGCGTGCTCGACCGCGCCGAGACGGCTCACCTCAAGCAGATCGTCGCCGAGTGCGACCCCGACGCCATCATGTTCATCTCGGAGATGCACGAGGCGTTTGGCGAGGGATTCAAACAGATGGAGGTCTAGGCGCGTATCTTGCGCTAAGATAATATCGTTCACCTGCGAAAAGAAAGGATTGCCATGAAGTTCTTCATCGACACCGCCGACCTGAACGA
This sequence comes from Atopobiaceae bacterium, assembly GCA_040307385.1. Lineage (GTDB taxonomy): Bacteria > Actinomycetota > Coriobacteriia > Coriobacteriales > Atopobiaceae > RUG721. The sequence continues at coordinate 14,763 of JAWRJQ010000062.1, read as the reverse complement.
CATCCGCGAGGCTGCGAGCTGGGGCTGTTTGTCGGGCGTCACCACCAATCCGAGCCTCTATGCAAAAACCGGCGGAAAGCTCGCCGACTTCGAGGATCATATGGTGAAGATATGCCAGATCGTCGGCGAGGGCGTGCCCGTCTCCGCCGAGTCCACCGCATCCACCACCGAGGGCATGATCGAGGAGGGCCGCCACCTCGCGTCGCTGGCGCCCAACATCTGCGTCAAGCTCCCCATCTGCGCCGAAAGCCTCGCCGCCGCGCGCGTGCTGGCCTCCGAGGGCATCCGCGTCAACATGACGCTCATCTTCTCCGTGCCGCAGGCCCTGCTCGCGGCCCGCGCCGGCGCCCGCTACGTCTCGCCGTTCATCGGCCGCTTCGAAGACATCGCCGAAGACGGCCTCAACTTCCTCGGCGACATCGTCACGGCCATCGGCAACTACGACTTCGGCTGGTGGGCCGACGAGGGCGGCGTCGAGATCATCTCCGCATCCATCCGCTCGCCCTACCAGGTCACGCAGGCCGCCCTCATGGGCGCCGACATCGCCACCGTTCCCATGGCGGCGCTCAAGAAGTGCCTCGAGCATCCGCTCACCGATCGCGGCCTCGCGCTGTTCGCGGCCGACTGGGAGAAGGTCACGGCATCCGCGTGATCCGCATCCGCATGCACGGCAGGGCGCCTCGTCACGGGGCGCCTTTTTTGTGCCTATCCGACCAGCTCAAACCCCGTATCCGGCCAAACGGAAGCCACGTTCCGAGCAGATGCGTTCCGATGGTTTTATGGATAAGATACGCCCGGGTGGGTGGTATGTGTTGACAAGATCATCTCTTCGGCATAACATGCTTTTGCTTTATGAGATGCATCTCGTGAAGTTGCTTGAAAGCGGCATATGGGGATGTGGCACAGCGGCAACTGCGGCGGACTGTAAATCCGCTCCCTCTGGGTTCCCTGGTTCGAGTCCAGGCATCCCCACCATCCGCCCGTGTAGCTCAGTCGGTAGAGCACCTCGTTGGTAACGAGGAGGCCACCAGTTCAAGTCTGGTCGCGGGCTCCATTTCAAGCATGGCACCCATGTGCCGGTGTAGCTCAGTTGGTCAGAGCGCACGGTTCATACCCGTGTTGCCACTGGTTCGAATCCAGTCACCGGTACCAGCGCTTGCACAGCCCGAGGGTCCTCCCAAGGGCTGTTCAACATAATCGAGGCATGAGTTGGCAACGCCCGCAGGGGGAGTTCCAAGAAGGAGGAAGTAATGGCAAAGGAAAAGTTCGATCGTTCCAAGCCGCACGTAAACATCGGTACCATCGGCCACGTTGACCACGGCAAGACCACCCTTACCGCTGCCATCACCAGGGTTCTCTCCGAGACCGAGGGCTGCAAGGCCGACTTCACCGCATTCGATCAGATCGACAAGGCTCCCGAGGAGCGTCAGCGCGGCATCACCATCTCCGTCGCCCACGTCGAGTACGAGACCGCCGAGCGCCACTACGCTCACGTCGACTGCCCCGGCCACGCCGACTACATCAAGAACATGATCTCCGGTGCCGCCCAGATGGACGGCGCGATCCTGGTCATCGCCGCCACCGACGGCCCCATGGCCCAGACCCGCGAGCACATCCTGCTCGCCCGTCAGGTCGGCGTTCCCTACATCATCGTCTTCCTCAACAAGTGCGACATGGTCGACGACGACGAGCTCATCGACCTCGTCGAGATGGAAACCCGCGACCTGCTCTCCGAGTACGACTTCCCCGGCGACGACCTGCCCATCATCCGCGGCTCCGCGCTGCAGGCCCTCGAGGGCGATCAGGGCAAGTGGAGGGACGCCATCCTCGAGCTCATGCACCAGGTCGACACCTACATCCCCACGCCCGCCCGTGACAACGAGAAGCCGTTCCTGATGGCCATCGAGGACACCATGACCATCTCCGGCCGCGGCACCGTCGCCACCGGCCGTGTGGAGCGCGGTCAGCTCAACCTCAACGAGCCCGTCGAGATCGTCGGCATCCGCGAGTCCCAGAAGTCCGTCGCCACCGGCATCGAGATGTTCCGCAAGTCCATGGACTTCTGCGAGGCCGGCGACAACGTGGGCATCCTGCTTCGCGGCATCAAGCGCGAGGACATCGAGCGCGGCCAGGTCATCTGCAAGCCCGGCTCCGTCACCCCGCACTGCAAGTTCACCGGTGAGATCTACGTTCTCACCAAGGAGGAGGGCGGCCGCCACACCCCGTTCTTCAGCGGCTATCGTCCCCAGTTCTACTTCCGCACCACCGACGTCACCGGCGACATCCAGGAGCTCCGCGATCAGAGCGGCTCCCCGGTCGAGATGGCTATGCCCGGCGACCACATCACGGTTGTCTGCGAGCTCATCCACCCCATCGCCATGGAGCAGGGCCTGAAGTTCGCTATCCGCGAGGGCGGCCACACCGTCGGCGACGGCCGCGTTTCCACCATCGAGGACTAGTCCATCCTCGTCTCGTATCTTCGACCCGGCGCACAGCGCGCCGGGTCTTTTGCTCTTGTCCGGCTTATAGTGTGCGAGCACGCATCGTCGAAATCCCCAGTTGACAAAATGGGGCACTTGAGGGTACCATCTTCATTTGCGCCATATCGACAGCGATGTGGCTCAGTCTAGGAGGATTTCATGCGTACAATGGTCACTCTTGCATGCACGGAATGCAAGCGTCGCAACTACACGACGGACAAGAACAAGCAGAACAACCCCGATCGTATGGAGTTGAAGAAGTATTGCCCGTGGTGCAAGAAGCACACGCTTCACAGAGAGACCCGCTAAACGAGAAGGGTCTTTCGCTCACACGCCGGTAGTTCAATTGGTAGAGCGGCGGTCTCCAAAACCGTTGGTTGAGGGTTCGAGTCCTTCCCGGCGTGCCAGTCAAAACCACCGGCCTCCTCAGCTCGCTGAGAAGGCCGGTGTTAGTCCACCTATGAGGTACGTTCGAAGGAAACGGCATGGCCAATAAGGAGCGCAACAAAAGAAGTGCACGCAAGGCACGCGCACAGGAGCGTGTCCAGAAGGCCGAGGCGCAGGTTGCCGCCGGCGCCGCACGCGACGTGGAGTCGGCTCTTGCCAAGGCCGAGGCATCCAAGGATGCCGCACGGCCCGCAGCGCCCAAGAAGGTCGGTTTCTTCGGCCGCACCAAGAACTACCTGCTGGATGTCCGCACCGAGCTCAAGCGCGTGACCTGGCCCGGTCGCGAGGAGCGCAACAGCTACACGGTCGCCGTTCTCATCATGCTCGCCTTCTTCGGCGTTGCCATCTGGGCGGTCGACACCGGCATCGTGGCGCTTCTCATCGGCTTCACGGGATTGAGAGGCTAGTCATGGCAAAGCGCTGGTACGTCATCCACACCTATTCGGGCTACGAGAACAAGGTCAAGGTCGATCTCGAGCACCGCATCGAGGCGTACGGCCTCGAAGATTCCGTCGTCGACATCCAGATCCCCACCGAAGAGGTCACCGAGGTCAAAGACGGCGGTGAGCGCAAGACCAAGGAGGCCAAGGTCTTTCCGGGCTACGTGCTCGTGCGCATGGAGATCGACGACAACATCTGGGCCGTCGTCCGCAACACGCCCGGCGTGACCGGCTTCGTCGGCATCGACGGCAAGCCCACGCCCCTGCGTCGCGACGAGTACGAGAAGATCATGCGCCGCAGCTCCAAAACGGGGCAGCTGCCCAAGCGCACCGCCACCAACATCGAGGTCGGTCAATCCGTCCGCGTGCTCTCGGGTCCTTTGGCCGATTTCGACGGCACCGTATCGGAGGTCAACGCCGAAACAGGCAAGGTCAGGGTCATGCTCACGATCTTCGGCCGCGAGACTCCGGTGGAGCTCACGCTCGACCAGATCTCGCTCATCGGATAGCGCACACGACGGCCCGTAATCGGTGAGGATTGCTTCTCGGGTCGGACTAGGATAGTAAGGCAAGGTTGTATTCAGGAGGTTCGACATGGCCAAGAAAAAGGTCACGCGCGTTCTCAAGCTCCAAATTCCCGCCGGTGCGGCCAACCCCGCGCCTCCCGTCGGCCCTGCACTCGGTGCCGCACAGGTCAACATCATGCAGTTCTGCCAGGCCTTCAACGCCGCCACGCAGGACAAGGCCGGCTACATCATCCCCGTCGAGATCACGGTGTACGAAGACCGTTCGTTCGACTTCATCTGCAAGACGCCTCCCGCCGCCCAGCTCATCAAGAAGGAGCTCGGCATCGAGCACGGTTCGGGCGTTCCCCAGCGCGACAAGGTGGGCAAGCTCACCCAGGAGCAGCTCACCCGCATCGCCGAGATGAAGATGCCCGACCTTAACGCCAACGACATCGATGCCGCCAAGGCCGTCGTAGCCGGCACCGCCCGCTCCATGGGCGTCACCATCGTCGAGGATTAGCCTCGGCACAAGTTGCAACCCCTCCGGCAGGGGAGACGGAAGCGTGGGAGGGCGCATCGCCCGCTAACCACATGAGACCAAGGAGGTCGTTATGCCGAAGCACGGAAAGAAGTACAACGAGCACGCCAAGCAGATCGATCGCGCCAAGCTCTACAGCCCCAAGGCTGCCATGACGCTTGCCAAGGAGATCGCCACGGCCAACTTCGATGAGACCGTCGAGGTCTCCATCCGCTTGGGCGTCGATACGCGCAAGGCCGACCAGAACGTCCGCGGGTCCATCTCCCTGCCCTACGGCACGGGCAAGACCGTCCGCGTCGCGGTGTTCGCGGAGGGCGAGAAGGCCCGCGAGGCCGAGGCCGCCGGCGCCGATGTCGTCGGCTCCGATGAGCTCATCGAGGAGATCCAGAAGGGCAACATCGATTTCGACGCCGCCGTCGCCACGCCCAACATGATGGGCAAGGTCGGCAAGATCGGCCGCATCCTCGGACCGCGCGGCCTCATGCCCAACCCCAAGCTCGGCACCGTCACCATGGACGTCACCAAGATGGTCGGCGAACTCAAGGCAGGTCGCGTTGAGTACCGCGCCGACCGTTACGGCATCTGCCATGTGCCCGTGGGCAAGGCATCGTTCCCCGTCGAGCAGCTCGTCGAGAACTACGGCGCCCTGCTCACCGAGCTGCTCCGCGTGAAGCCCTCAACCGCTAAGGGCCGCTACGTCAAGAGCGTCGCCGTGTCCACCACCATGGGTCCCGGCATCAAGATCGATCCGCTGCGCACCCGCGCGTTCATGGAAGATTAAGCTCTATCCATCTGCGGCGCTGCGCTTGACGTAGGTTGCGCGCAGTGCCACAATGAGTGTTCGTTTCACCAGCACGACCGCTGCCAAAGACAGCCGGTGCCCCGCACGGGGCTTAAAGGGAGCATCCCGCCTGCCGAGGTGGCCTTGAAGATCCTGCATTTTCGAGGGCCCCGCTTTGGCACGCCACAAGCGGGGCCTTTTCTATGATGCGAAGGCCCGCCCGCGTCGGCGGTTGCGTGCCCGAGTTTCATATGAAGGAGGTGTACACATGCCAGCTCAGTCCAAGTACGAGATGCTCGATAAGGTCAACAGCTCGATCGACGGCTCCCAGGGCGTGTTCGTCGTAGACTACCGAGGCCTCACCGTCAAGGAGACCCAGGAGTTCCGCCGCAGCCTCCGCTCGGTGGGCGCCAACATGAAGGTCTACAAGAACAACATCGTCAAGATCGCGCTCAAGGAGAAGAACCTCCCCGAGCTCGACGACATCCTCGAGGGAACCTGCGCCTACATCTTCTTCGAGAGCGATCCCGTCGAGGCGGCCAAGACCATCAAGACCGCAACCGAGAAGCTCAAGAAGATGCAGATTCTCGGCGGCATCGCCGACGGCAAGGCCATCGGAGCCGAGGAGGTCAAGGCCTACGCCAGCCTGCCCAACCGCGACCAGCTCATGGGTCAGATCGCCGGCCTGATCAGCGGTTTCGCGCGCGGCATCGCCGTGAGCGTGAACGAGATCCCCTCCGGTCTCGCCCGCTCCATCAACGCTGTCTCCGCGCAGCAAGACGCTGCATAGCAGCACCGTGCGGCGCGCCGTGCCGCATCCCCAGGGGCGCACGCCCCGCGAACACGTAACCATCCATGCCACACGCGCATGGGACCGAAAGGAACAGGAACATGGCTAAACTTACCGCTGCTGAGATCGTCGACGCCCTCAAGGAGATGACCCTCCTCGAGGCCTCCGAGCTCGTCAAGTCCATCGAGGAGACCTTCGGCGTCTCCGCCGCCGCCCCCGCCGCCGTGGCCGCTGCCCCCGCAGCTCCCGCCGCTGCCGAGCAGGCGGAGGAGAAGACCAACTTCGATGTCGTTCTCGACGGCTTCGGCGAGAACAAGATCGCCGTCATCAAGGTCGTCCGCTCCCTTACCAGCCTCGGCCTCAAGGAGGCCAAGGAGCTCGTCGAGGGCGCTCCCAAGGCGGTTCTCGAGGGTGCCAAGAAGGACGACGCCGAGGCAGCCAAGAAGCAGCTCGAGGAGGCCGGCGCCGCCGTCACCCTCAAGTAGTCTCGCGCGCGACTACGGTATCCGGAGGCCGGGATTCGTCCCGGCCTCTTTTGTCCCCCGCGTCCATCCCCCACTCGGGGATACTCCCCCATTGGGGGATACTCCCCGAGTGGGGGGGGTGGAACAGCATGCAACGGTGCTGAACAGCACCTTCATAGATTCTCCATAATTGTGCACGAGGGGTTGAAAACAAGGTGGGTACATAACCTGCGTAAATATAGAAATCTACTGGATGGCTCAAAAAAAGTCAAGGCTATTCTTGATGGACGGTAGATGCTCGTCTAAAATCATACTTTGCGATAATTCCACCATTTTGCCTGTTTAAGGAGGAAAAGTCAGGTGGCAGCTGCAAATATTTCCGCAACTAAACAGCAAGCACAACGCGAACGCAAGAGCTTCGGGAGCATTCTCCCGTCGATGGAGCTCCCCAACCTCATCGAAGTGCAGAAAGAGTCCTTCGAGCGCTTCCAAACCGCCGGTCTCGCAGAGACGTTCGCCGAGTTCTCACCCATCCAGAACTCCGCCGGAACCATGGAGGTCACCTTCGGCGACCATCAGTTCGGCGAGCCCGCGCACACCATCGCGGAGTGTCGTGCCAAAGACATCTCCTATCAGGTTCCCCTGCTCGTCGAGGTGCGCTTCGTCAACAAGGAGACGGGCGAGATCAAAGAGCAGCTCGTCTTCATGGGCGATTTCCCGCTCATGACCGAGCGCGGCACCTTCGTCATCAACGGCACCGAGCGCGTCGTCGTGTCGCAGCTCGTCCGCTCTCCCGGCGTGTACTTCTCCGCCGAGATGGACAACGGCGTCAAGACCTATCACGCGCAGTTCATCCCCGCGCGCGGCGCCTGGCTCGAGTTCGAGGTCGATAAGCGCGGCCATCTCGTGGTGTCGATCGACCGCAAGCGCCGCCAGTCCGCCACGCTGCTCCTGCGCGCTCTCGGCATCGCCGAGAAGGACGACGACATCGTGGCCCTCCTGGGCAACTCCGACGTGGTCCGCAACACGCTCGAGCGCGATGTCGCCACCACGCGCGAGGACGCCCTCATCGAGATCTACCGCCGCCAGCGCCCCGGCGAGCCCCCCACCGTGGAGTCCGCCCGCTCTCTGCTCGAGGGCCTGTTCTTCAACGAGCAGCGCTATGACCTCGCCCGCGTGGGCCGCTACAAGATCAACAAGAAGCTCGGCATCTCGGTCGGCACCGAGTGCAAGGTGCTCTGCGAGGAAGACCTCGTCGAGGCCCTGCGCTACCTCATCGCGCTATCCGAGGGCGATGAGACCAAGCGTGTCGACGATATCGACCATTTCGGCAACCGCCGCGTCCGCACCGTGGGCGAGCTCGTGCAGAACCAGTTCCGCATCGGCATGAGCCGCATGGAGCGCGTCGTGCGCGAGCGCATGGCGTCGCAGGATGTCGATGACATCACCCCCCAGTCGCTCATCAACATCCGCCCCATCGTGGCGTCGATCAAGGAATTCTTCGGCTCATCGCAGCTCTCGCAGTTCATGGACCAGTCCAACCCGCTTGCCGGCCTCACCCATAAGCGCCGCCTCTCGGCCCTCGGCCCGGGCGGACTTGCCGGCCACAAGTCGGGATCCAGCCGCCGCACCAACGTGCCCACGGCCGTTCGCGACGTCCACAACTCGCACTACTCCCGCATGTGCCCCATCGAGACCCCCGAAGGCCCCAACATCGGCCTGATCGGCTCGCTGGCGCTCTTCAGCCACGTCAACGAGTACGGCTTCATCGAGGCTCCGTATCGCCGCGTGGTCGACGGCAAGGTCACCGATCAGATCGACTGGATGACCGCCGACGAGGAGGAAGACCACAACATCGCGCCCGCCAACGCCCCCTTCGATCCTAAGACGGGCGAGTTCGTGCGCATCGATTCCAAGGGCGCCGTCGTCAAGGCCGAGCGCGTCATCGCGCGCACCCGCGACTTCGACGGCTCCTTCGGCGCGCCCGCCCAGGTGTCCGTCGACGAGGTCGACTACATGGACGTCTCGCCGCGCCAGCTGCTGTCGGTGGCCGCCAACCTCATCCCGTTCCTCGAGCACGACGACGCCAAGCGCACCCTCATGGGCGCCAACATGCAGCGTCAGGCCGTGCCGCTCATCCGCAGCACCGCGCCGTACGTGGGCACGGGCATGGAGGCGCGCGCCGCGCTCGACTCCGGCGAGCTCATCGTGGCCGAGCATGACGGCGTCGTCATCGACGTCGATGCGGCCCACGTCACCGTCGAGCTCGCCGACGGCTCCGAGGAGCGCTACGACCTTCCCAAGTACCAGCGCTCCAACCAGTCCACCTGCATCAACCACCGACCCATCGTGAGCGAGGGCGACGCGGTGGCTGCCGGCCAGCCTCTGGCCGACGGCCCCTCGATCGACCGCACCGAGCTCGCCCTGGGCGCCAACCTCACCGTGGCGTACATGCCGTGGGAAGGTTACAACTACGAGGACGGCATCATCGTGTCCGACCGCGTGGTGCAGGAGGACCTGCTCACGTCCGTCAACATCTCGCGCCACGAGATCGACGCGCGCGACACCAAGCTCGGTCCCGAGGAGATCACCCGCGAGATCCCCAACCTCGGCGAGGACATGCTCGCCGACCTCGATGCCGACGGCATCATCCGCATCGGCGCCGAGGTGGGCCCCGGCGACATCCTCGTGGGCAAGGTCACGCCCAAGGGCGAGAGCGCGCTTACCGCTGAGGAGCGCCTGCTCCGCGCCATCTTCGGTGCCAAGGCGCACGACGTGCGCGACACCTCCCTCAAGATGCCCCACGGCGCCTATGGCCGCGTCGTCGACGTCGTGCGCTTCAGCCGCGAGGCCGGCGACGACCTGCCCCCCGGCGTCAACGAGCTCGTCCGCGTCTTCGTGGCGCAGCGCCGCAAGATCCAGCAGGGCGACAAGATCTCCGGCCGCCACGGCAACAAGGGCGTCGTCTGCAACGTCCTGCCCGTGGAGGACATGCCCTACATGGCCGACGGCACGCCCGTCGATGTTCTGCTCGACCCGCTGGGAGTTCCCTCCCGAATGAACGTGGGCCAGCTTCTCGAGTGCCATCTCGGCTGGGGCGCCGCCCACGGCTGGGATGACGCGGACCCCGCTTCCAAAGCGTGCGTCGAGGGTCCCGTGTACGTGTCGACGCCCGTCTTCGACGGCGCCTCCGACGATGAGGTTGCCGAGATCATCCGCCGCACCAACACCAACCTCATGAACAAGGCCCTGCGCGATTACGGCGAGCACATGCGCGCCGAGTTCGTCCCGCAGCTCAACGAGCTGGGCAAGACCACGCTCTACGACGGCCGCACGGGCGAGCCGTTCAGGAGCCCCATCACCGTGGGCACGAGCTACATCCTCAAGCTCGGCCACATGGTCGACGACAAGATCCACGCGCGCTCCACGGGTCCGTACTCCCTCGTCACGCAGCAGCCTCTGGGCGGCAAGGCCCAGTTCGGCGGCCAGCGCTTCGGCGAGATGGAGGTCTGGGCGCTCTACGCCTACGGCGCGGCCAACGTGCTGCAGGAGATCCTCACGGTCAAGTCCGACGACACCAGCGGCCGCGTCAAAACCTACGAAGCCATCGTCAAGGGCGACAACGTGCCCGTCGCGGGCATCCCCGAGTCGTTCAAGGTTCTCGTCAAGGAGATCCGCTCGCTCGCGCTCGACATCGAGCCCATCAGCTATCGCAAGAAGGCCGAGGCCGTGGAGGAGCCCGACGAGCAGAAGACCGCCGACGCCGTCGACGCCTTCGCGGGAATCGGCGATGTCGAGAAGTTCGCCGCGCCTCTGACCCCCGACCTCGATGACGCCGCAGAGGTGCTCATCGGCACCGTTTCGGAAGATAAGGAGTAGCAACGTGGCAGATTTCGATACCACCGAGTTCGATGCAATCAAAATCTCGCTCGCGAGTGCTAACGAGATTCGCAAATGGTCCAACGGCGAGGTTAAAAAGCCCGAGACCATCAACTACCGCACCCTGAAGCCCGAGAAGGACGGTCTGTTCTGCGAGAAGATCTTCGGACCCGTCAAAGACTTCGAGTGCTCCTGCGGCAAGTACAAGGGCGTGCGCTTCCACGGCATCGTCTGCGAGCGCTGCGGCGTCGAGGTCACCACGGCCAAGGTGCGCCGCGACCGCATGGGCCACATCGAGCTGGCTGCGCCTGTGAGCCACATCTGGTACTTCAAGAGCCCCACGAGCTTCCCGCTGGCCCGCCTGCTCGACATCAAGAGCAAGGACCTCGAGAAGGTGCTCTACTTCGCCAGCTACATCATCACCTCCATTGACACCGAGGCCCGCACCGCCGATGAGGACGACCTGCGCGAGGAGCTCGCAGCCGACCTCGAGGAGCTCGACGCCGAGCGCGACGACCAGATCGAGCGCCTCAAGGCCCAGGGCAACGGCGGCGAGGACGAGTTCGGCGAGCTCGAGCCGCTCACCCAGGACGAGATCCGCGCCGGCATCGCCGACCTCGAGGAGGAGTACGAGGAGGAGAAGCAGCTCCGTCGCGAGGCGTTCAACAAGTTCATGCAGCTCGAGGAGCGCGAGCTCATCTCCGACGAGGGGCTGTTCTCGGAGCTCAAGCGCTACTATTCCATGTATTTCAAGGGCGGCATGGGAGCCGAGGCCGTCCGCGAGCTCCTCAAAACCGTCGACCTCGAGAAGGAGGCCAAGGATCTGCGCGTCATCATCGCCGATGGCGAGGCGCAGAAGCAGAAGCGCGAGAAGGCCATCAAGCGCCTCGAGATCGTGGACGCCTTCCTCAAGGGCGGCAACGATCCCGCCAACATGATCCTCGAGGTCGTGCCCGTCATCCCGCCCGATCTGCGCCCCATGGTCCAGCTCGACGGCGGCCGTTTCGCGGCATCCGACCTCAACGACCTCTACCGTCGCGTCATCAATCGCAACAACCGCCTCAAGCGCCTGCTCGACCTCGACGCTCCGGCGATCATCGTCAACAACGAGAAGCGCATGCTCCAGGAGTCCGTCGACGCCCTCTTCGACAACGGTCGCCGCGGACGTCCCGTCACGGGCCGAGGAGGCCGCCCGCTCAAGTCTCTCGCCGAGGCGCTCAAGGGCAAGCAGGGCCGCTTCCGCCAGAACCTGCTCGGCAAGCGCGTCGACTACTCCGGCCGCTCGGTCATCGTGGTCGACCCCAAGCTCAAGCTGCACCAGTGCGGTATCCCGTCCGAGATGGCGCTCGAGCTCTTCAAGCCGTTCGTCATGCGCCGCCTCGTCGAACTCGGCAAGGTCGATAACATCAAGGGCGCCAAGCGCGCCATCGACCGCGGCATGACCAGCGTGTGGGACGTGCTCGAAGAGGTCATCCAGGGCCGTCTGGTGCTGCTCAACCGCGCCCCCACCCTGCACCGCCTCTCCATCCAGGCTTTCGAGCCGGTGCTCGTGGAGGGCAAGGCCGTCCACCTGCATCCGCTCGTGTGCGCGCCCTTCAACGCCGACTTCGACGGCGACCAGATGTCGGTCCACGTGCCGCTGTCCACCCAGGCCCAGACCGAGGCCCGCGTGCTCATGCTCTCGTCCAACAACCTGCGCAAGCCCGCGTCCGGCGAGGTCGTCACCGTTCCGTCGCAGGACATGGTCTTCGGCGTGTACTTCCTCACCACGGCCAAGGACGAGGCTCCCGGCCAGGGCTGCTGCTTCGGCAGCCTCGAGGATGCGCTGCTCGCCATCGACGCCCGCTCCGACATCGACCTTCAGGCCAAGGTCATCGTGCGCGTATCTGCCGATGAGGCCAACTACGAGGAGAACGGGCGCAAGATCTTCCGCACCATGGTGGGCCGCAACGAGGTTGAAGACTACGACGTCACCGACGGTCCCGTGCGCGTGGAGACCACGACCGGACGCATCATCTTCAATCGCCAGTGCCTGCCCGACGACTATCCGTTCATGAACTACAAGATGGTCAAGGGCGACATCAGCAGGCTCGTCAACGACTGCTGCGACCGCTACACCATGGCCGCCGTCGAGCCCATCCTCGACGCCATCAAGTACGTGGGCTTCCACTATGCAACCATCGCGGGCCTCACGGTCTCGGTATGGGATGCCGTCATCCCCGCCGATAAGCCCCAGCTGCTCGAGGAGGCCCAGGCTAAGGTCGATGAGATCAACGAGTACTACGAGGACGGTTTCCTCTCCGAGCGCGAGCGCCACGCCGAGGTCGTCAACGCATGGACCGAGTGCACCGAAACCCTCGGCCGCGACATGCTCGACGGCTTCTCGCAGGACAACCCCATCTTCATGATGGCCGACTCCGGTGCCCGAGGCTCCAAGACGCAGCTGCGCCAGCTCGCAGGCATGCGCGGCCTCATGGCCGACATGTCCGGCGAGACCATCGACCTTCCCATCAAGGCAAACTTCCGCGAGGGCCTCGAGCCGCTCGAGTACTTCATCTCCACCTACGGCGCGCGCAAGGGCCTGGTCGACACGGCCTCCCACACGTCCGACTCCGGCTACCTCACCCGTCGTCTGGTCGACGTGGCCCAGGACGTCATCGTGCGCGAGGAGGACTGCGGCACCGACGAGGCCGTCACCTACCCGCTGGTCAAGCCCGGCGACCATGACGTCGATACCGATCTCATCGGCCGCTGCGCCCTGAACGACGTGACCGACGACAAGGGCAACGTGCTCATCCCCGCAGGCGGCTATATCGAGTCCAAGGCCGATCTGCTCCGCCTGCAGGAGGCCGGCCTCAAGAAGGTCGAGCTGCGTGCCCTGCTCACCTGCAAGTCGCGCTACGGCGTGTGCCAGAAGTGCTACGGCTGGGATCTGTCCACCCGTCGTCCCGTCAACATCGGCACCTCGGTGGGCATCATCGCGGCCCAGTCCATCGGCGAGCCCGGCACCCAGCTCACCATGCGCACCATTCACTCCGGCGGCGTCGCGGGCGCCGACGACATCACGCAGGGCCTCCCCACGGTCGCCCGCATGTTCGACGTCGTCGGCAACGTCAACGAGAAGATCCTCGGTCGCGAGGCCGATCTCGCGCCGGTCTCCGGCAAGCTCTCCATCACGCCCGAGCAGACCGAGTACGTGCTGCGTATCCTCGATCCCGAAGACACCTCCGTCATCCGCGAGGAGTGGCGCGTGCCCGCGTCCGCCCGCTTCATGCCCGATGTGGCAGATGGCATCGATGTGCGTGCAGGCGATCAGCTGACCAGCGGCTTCGTGAACTTCCGCAAGCTGCGCCGCCTCACCGACATCGAGTCCACGATGCACACCTTCGTGAAGTCGGTCAAGGACGTTTACACGAGCCAGGGCGTCGAGCTCAACGACAAGCACATCGAGGTCATCGCCCGCCAGATGCTCCGCCGCGTCCAGGTGACCAACCCCGGCGACTCCCAGTACCTGCTCGGCCAGCACGTCGATCGCTACGTCTTCGCCGACACCGTGCGCAACGTCATGCTCGCCGGCGGCACGCCTCCCGAGGCGGAGCCCGTCATCCTCGGCACGCTCAAGGTTGCGAGCTCCATCGATTCGTGGCTCTCGAGCGCGTCGTTCATCCGCACCGCCGGCGTCCTCACCGAGGCCGCCATCGAGGGCAACGTAGATCACCTGCTCGACCTGAAGTCCAACGTCATCGTCGGCAAGCAGATTCCTGCGGGCACGGGCCTTTCGGTCTACAACGACGTCAAGCTCACCTACCACGGCTCCAAGATCGACGGTCCCACGAGCCCGGCGGCCAAGAACCTGCCCGAATGGGCTCCCGACGAGCTCAAGGACATCGAGGAGCAGCTTCCCAAGCAGCTCGACTGGGTGGGCGACGACTTCGGCTACGGCGCGTACTCCAAGAACGGTCGCACGCTTTCGAGCGAGGACGCCAAGCTCTACCTGTTCGACGACCTCGGCGTCTCGCAGCGTTGGACCAACAAGTTCAGCGAGGTGGGCATCGAGACCGTGGGCGATCTCATCGGCAAGACCGAGGACGATCTCCTGCGCATCGACGGCATCGGCGCCAAGGCCATCGAAGAGCTGCGCGACGGTCTCGAGAAGCGCGGGCTGCTCTATATCCTCGAGCCGGATGACGACGAGGCCGACTCCGAGGATCTGTCGCAGCTGCTCAACATGGTCTTCTCGCCCGATGCGGATGCGGACATCATGCTCGGCACCGCTTCGGCGCCGCGTCACAACTACGACGAGGAGCTTATCGGCGGGGGAGACGGTTCAGCCGACGGCGACGTGATCAACGAGGACCTGAACTCGCTCGACGACCTTCTTGCCTCCGTGGTGAGCCAGGAAGAGGCCGATGACGAGGAAGAGTTCTAAACCGCGCGC
>JAWRJQ010000061.1:0-33273 GCA_040307385.1 Atopobiaceae bacterium | reverse complement strand
CCCCCCCCGCGGGGAGGCTGCGGTGATTTATTTCGATAATGCGGCGACGACGATGATGAAGCCGCCTGCGGTTGCCGAAGCGGTGGCGCGCGCCATCATGTCGTTTGGCGGCGTGGGGCGCGGCGTGCACGAGGCATCCCTCGATGCGGGCATGACGGTTTTCATGGCGCGTCAGAAGCTGTCCGACCTGTTCGGCGGTCCGGGTCCCAAGAACGTTGCGTTCTCGAGCAACGTGACCGAGGCGCTCAACATCGCGATCTACGGCCTCATGGAGCCGGGCGACCATGCCATCACGACGGCGGCCTCCCACAACTCGGTGCTCCGCCCGCTGTTCAGGCTCCAAGATGCGGGCGCGAACGACGTGTCGGTCGTGGCGCTCGCGCCCGACGGAGGCATCGATTACGACGAGTTCGAGGCAGCGTTCCGCCCCGAGACCAAGCTCGCGGTCATCGGCCATGCCTCCAATTTGACGGGCGACGTCTACGATATCGCCCGCATGGCCGACATCGCCCATGCCCACGGCGCGCTCATCATCATCGATGCGGCGCAGACGGCCGGTACCGTGCCCATCGACATGGCCGGCCAGCATCTTGACATCGTGTGCTTCACCGGCCATAAGAGCCTCTTCGGTCCTCAGGGCACCGGCGGCCTCTGCGTGGCCGAGGGCATCGACGTCAAGGCGATCAAGGTCGGCGGATCGGGCACGCACAGCTACGACCGCACCCACCCCGATTTCATGCCCGAGCACCTCGAGGCGGGCACGCTCAACGCTCACGGCATCGCGGGCCTCCTGGCGGGCCTTGCCTATATCGAGGAGAAGGGCGTCGATGCGATCCACCGCACGACCTGCGCGCTGGCCGACCGCTTCGTGCAGGGCATCACGGGCATCGACGGTCTGAAGATCTACGGCGGCGGGGCGGACGGGCGCACGGGCATCGTCGCGCTCAACCTCGCCGACGCAGATTCGTCGCTCGTCGCCGACCTGCTCAACACCCGCTACGACATCTGCACGCGTGCGGGCGCCCACTGCGCGCCGCTCATGCACCAGGCCCTGGGCACCGAGCGTCAGGGTGCGGTGCGGTTCAGCTTCTCGCACCTGAACACGGAGGCCGAGGTCGATTCCGGCATCCAAGCGCTTATCGAGATCTCGCGGGAGCTGAGCTGATGCGTACGAAAACACCGAAAGCAGTGATCACGTTCGCCACGACATCCGACGCCATGGCGATGGAGGCCTCCGCACGTGCGCACGGCATCCCCGGGCGCCTCGTTCCCGTGCCGTCCGAAATCGATGCGGGGTGCGGGCTTGCGTGGTGCGCGGAGGCGGCCGATCGCGATGAGCTTGCCGCGTGCCTCGAGCGTTATTCCCTGTCATATCAGGGAATCTATGAGATTCAGATGTACTGATCGACCTCATTCGGTAAGGTGATGGACATGAGAATCGGAATCGATATCGGTTCTACGGCGGCGAAGGCCATCGTGCTCGATGACGACGAAATCGCGCATGCCGTGGTGGTGCCGACGGGCTTCAACGGCGTGGACGCCGCGCTGCGTCTGGCGGATGAGCTCAAGGCGCGGGGCGTCGACCCGACCTCCAACCCGGATGATGTCGTCGCCACGGGGTACGGGCGCGTGTCGGTGCCCTATGCCGGGAAAACCGTCACCGAGATCACCTGCCATGGGCGCGGGGCCGCCTATCTGTTCGGCGGCAACGGAACCGTCATCGATGTGGGCGGGCAGGACACGAAGGTCATCCAGCTGGCGGGCGGCAAGGTGAGGAAGTTCGTCATGAACGACAAATGCGCCGCCGGAACGGGCAAGTTCCTCGAGGTCATCGCCGACCGCATGGGCGTGACGCAGGAGGAGTTGGCGCGGCTCGCCGCATCCGGCCAGCCCACGCAGATTTCGAGCATGTGCACGGTGTTCGCCGAATCGGAGGTCATCTCGCTGATCGGCAAGGGCGAGCCTCGCGAGAACATCGCGTACGGCGTCATCGAGTCCGTCGTCGTGAAGGTGGCCACGCTCGCGAACAATCTGGTTGCGGGCGACGTCTATCTGACGGGCGGCCTCTGCGAAAACACGAACGTGATCGGGCGCCTTTCGGAAAATCTGAAGGTTCCCGTCAAAACGAACAAGCACGCGCGCTTTGCGGGCGCCATCGGCGCCGCGCTTTCCGTCTAAGGCGTGCGCGGCGCGGCCCCGTCGAGCATCCGATCGCCGCGTCGCTCGCACCCGCCCCTGCATTTTGCACAGCGCACGATAAAAACGCCGAAAAAAGCTACCGTTGCCCAGAAACCCGAGCATTACGTATTGATATTCGGATTAAAAAAACTTATGATTTACATTGATAATCGCGGTCACTAAAAACTGGCATTAGGGGTCGCGATACACATCTCAAGGAGAAAAGAAAGGAGTAATGAGCGCATATGAAGCTAACGATAGGCAACTTGTATGTGCAGGACGTCTGCCTGGGTTCTGAGAACTCCTTCGTCGATGGAGTTCTCACGATCAACAAAGAGGAAGCCATCGCGTACCTCATGGCGGAGGACGATCACATCACCGAGCTCGATATCGTTATCGCCCATCCTGGTGACGACACGCGCATCGTTCCGGTTATCGAGACCATCGAGCCGCGCGTCCGCATGGATGGCCGCTGCCTCTTCCCCGGCGTCACCGGAGACGTCGTGCCGTGCGGCGATGGCGACCTGAAGGCCTTCAAAGGCTGCTGCGTCACCGTGGTCGGCAAAGAGTGGGGTTCCTTCGGCGACGGCGTCATCGACATGGGCGGCGAAGGCGCCAAACACACCTACTGGTCCAAGCTCATCAACATCTGCCTGGTCGGCGATACCGACGAGGAGTTCGAGCGTCATGAGCAGCAGAAGTGCAACCGCGCCCTGCGTTGGGCCGGCCATCGCTTCGCCGAGTACATCGGCAAGATCGCCAAGGACCTCGAGGCCTCCGACACCGAGGTCTACGAGTTCGACCCGCTGCTCAAGCGCGATGATGCTCGCAAGGACCTGCCCAACGTGGCCATCGTCCTGCAGCCCCAGTCCCAGATGGAGGCTCTGGGCTACAACGACCTGCTCTACGGCTGGGACATGAACAGGTATCTGCCCAGCTTCGTGAGCCCCACCGAGGTGTTCGACGGCTGCATCATCTCCGGATCGTTCATGCCCGCCTCCTCCAAGTGGTCGACCTACGAGTTCCAGAACTTCCCCACCATCAAGGAGCTGTTCAAGTACGACGGCATCGAGTACAACTTCGTGGGCGTCATCATGTCCAACCTCAACGTCGCACTCGATCAGAAGGAGCGCTCCGCCGTCATGGTCCGCAACATCGCCCTGAACCTGGGCGTCGACTATGCGATCGTCACCGAGGAGGGCTACGGCAACCCCGACACCGACTACGTTCGCTGTCAGGTCATCCTCGAGGACGCCGGCATCCCCGTGGTGGGCATCTCCAACGAGTCCGACGGCCGCGACGGCGCCGGTCAGCCGCTCGTCGTTCTCGACGAGAAGATGAACGCGCTCGTCTCCACCGGCAACGTGGGCGAACTCAGCGAGCTTCCCGCCTGCGCAACCGTCATCGGCAACCTCGAGGCCATGAACCGCGACGGCATGTCCGGCTCCTGGGGCTACGATGAGATCCTGGGCAAGTCCGCCCGCGACGACGGCTCCATCATCATGGAGGACAATAACTGGTTCTGCGGCGACCACATATCCGGTTTCTCCCTGAAGACCATGGCAGAAGTGTAGAAAGGAGGAGGAAACGATGAAGAAAGTTATCTGCTATGTCAACCAGTTCTTCGGCGGCATCGGCGGCGAGGACACGGCCGACTTCGAGCCTGAGATCCGCGAAGGCCAGGTCGGCCCTGCGATGGCCATCAACCAGCAGCTCAACGACGCCGAAGTGACCCACACCATCATCTGCGGCGACAACTTCATGGGCTCCAACACCGAGGAAGCCATCTCCCGCATCCTCGCCATGCTGGAGGGCAAGGAGTTCGACCTCCTCATCGCCGGCCCCGCATTCCAGGCCGGCCGTTACGGCGTCGCATGCGGCAACGTGTGCAAGGCCGTGGGCGAGAAGTTCGGCGTTCCCACCATCACCTCGATGAACGTGGAGAACCCGGGCGTCGAGATGTTCAAGAAGGACACCTACATCATGGACGGCGCCAACGCCGCAGCCAAGATGCGCAAGGACCTCAAGAACCTCTGCGCCTTCGCCAACAAGCTGCTCGCCGGCGAGCCCACCATGGGCGCCGTGGCCGAGGGCTACTTCCCCCGCGGCATCCGCCACGAGATCTTCCTGGAGGACAAGCACGAGAACACCGCTGCCTATCGCGGCGTTCAGATGCTCATCAAGAAGATCAAGGGCGAGCCCTATCAGACCGAGCTGGTCATCCCGGTGAAGGATGTCGTTCCCGTTGCCGATCCCGTCAAGCTCGACGAGGCCGTCATCGCCATGGTCACCACCGGCGGCATTGTGCCGGTCGACAACCCCGATCGCATCCAGTCCGCCTCCGCCACCCGCTGGGGCCGCTACAGCATCAAGGGCGTCGACAAGCTTCCCAACCGTCCTTCCGGCGGCTACAAGACGATCCATGCCGGCTTCGACCCTGCTGCGGCCGACGCCGACCCCAACGTCATCATGCCGATCGACGCCATGCGCGCGCTCGAGAAGGAAGGCAAGTACAAGCGCCTGCACGACTACTTCTACTCGACGGTAGGCACCGGCACCACGGAGTCCGAGGCTGCCCGCATGGCCGAGGAGATCATTCCGTACCTCAAGGAGGACGGCGTGAACGCCATTATCGTCGGCAGCACTTGAGGCACGTGCACTCGTTGCGGTGCAACGATGGTCAAAGTGTTCGAGCGTGCCGGCTTCCCCGTGGTTCACATGTGCAACCTGATTCCCGTGTCCACCACGGTCGGCGCCAACAGGATGGTTCCGACGATCTCCATCCCGTATCCTCTGGGTGATCCCAATACGCTTCCCGAAGAGCAGTGGAAGCTGCGCCTTCACCGCTGCGGCGTCGCAGTGGACGCACTTGCCACGCCCGTCGAGGAGCAGACCGTCTTCAAGGTCAAGATCTAAGCTTCAATCGAGTGTTGCAACCCGGTGCCTCGAGCCCGCCTCCAGGCACCGGGACTACCCGACTTCTATCTTGACTGGGTTGTTCGGAAGCACAGGGACAGCAGTCCCGTTTCAACCTCAAGGGTTCTATCGATGTGCTTTTGCACGCCCAATCGGGGGTTTCTATGAATAAAAAAGAATTCAAGAATCCGGTCTTTCTTACCGCCCTGGTTCTGTGCGGCGTAGTGGCCATATGGGCCATTGCGTTCAACCCAAGCTTCAGCGCGGTCTCCAACGCCGTGTTCAGTTTCCTGACCGTCAATTTCGGCTGGCTGTACCTGCTTGCCATGCTTTCCTTCGTCATCTTTGCGGTCGCCCTCGCGTTCTCGAAGTATGGCTCCATCAGGCTCGGCCCGGATGATAGCAGGCCCGAGTACTCCACGGTCACGTGGTTCGCCATGCTGTTCGCTTGCGGCATGGGCGTCGGCCTGGTGTTCTGGGGCATCGCCGAGCCCCTCAGCCACTACGCCAGCCCCATGGCCGGCATCGAGCCCATGACTCCCGAGTCTGCCGAGTTCGCCATGGGCGCCTCGTTCATGCACTGGGGCATCCATCCTTGGGCAAACTATGCCATCATCGGCCTTGCCCTCGCGTACTTCATGTTCCGCAAGGGCAAGTCCGCGCTGATCAGCTCCGCCCTCTCTCCCGTTTTGGGCGAGAGGAACACCAAGGGCATGCTCGGCAAGCTCATCGACGTCCTTGCCGTGTTCGCCACCATGGCGGGCGTCGTCACCTCGCTTGGCCTGGGCGTCCTGCAGATCAATGCAGGCTTGAACTACCTGTTCGGTGTTCCCAACAGCCTGTTCGTCCAGATCATCATCCTTGTGGTCGTAGCCGTCATCTTCACCACCTCCGCCACCGTCGGTATCGATAAGGGCATCGCACGGCTTTCCGACTTCAACCTCATCGTTGCCGTCCTCGTGCTCGTCCTGTGCTTCCTCGTCGGCCCCAAGCTCGACATCGTGAACAACTTCATCTCCGGCCTGGGCGAATACATCAACACGTTCTTCAAGAACTCCCTCGCCATGACCGGCTATGGCGACAATGGCTGGATGCTCGGCTGGCGCGTCTTCTACTGGGCATGGTGGATCGCATGGGCGCCCTTCGTCGGTGTGTTCATCGCCCGCATTTCCAAGGGCCGCACCATTCGCGAGTTCGTCGCCGGCGTCGTGCTGGTTCCCGCCATCGCGTCTCTCGTTTGGTTCTCCGTCTTCGGCACGCTGGGCCTGTCCCTTGCCAACTCCGGTGCCATCGACGCCGAAACCGTCGCGGCGGTTGCCTCGTCGCCCGAGACCGGCCTCTTCGTCGTTCTCACCATGTATCCGATCGGCAAGATCCTCTCCGTCGTCATCACGATCCTGCTTGCCACGTTCTTCGTCACTTCCGCAGACTCCGGCACTTTCGTCATGGGCATGCTCTCATCCAACGGCAGCATGAATCCCCCGGCTGCCAAGAAGATCCTGTGGGGCGTCGTCCAGACCGTCATGGCCATCGGCCTTTTGATGGCAGGCGGCTTGAAGCCGCTGCAGACCATCTCCATCGCTGCGGCATTCCCGTTCATCTTCATCATGCTCGCGGCTATGGTATCGGTCGTCAAGGGCCTGCTGCATGACAAGGACACGCCCAACGTCGGCGATCCCGACTTCGTTCCCGAGGTTGAGGAGCTCGACGAGTAGCGTCGTTCGAACCTCTCAGCCGCTCGGGCGCCGTCGGCACGCGCCCGATCACCTGCAAATACGGCCGTCTCGGAAGCGAGGCGGCCGTATTGTGCTGTGCGCGGAGATATGCGGACGTGCGCCTAGTGCACGAGCAGCGCCTCTTCGAGCCGGTCGAGCAGGTGGGCGCGACGCTGCGGCAGCATGCCGCGCGTGTGGGTCCAGTCGGTGACGAAATCGTTGAACTCCGAAGTATCGCCCGTGCATTCGGGGCAGTTCGCCTTCTCGCGGTCGTAGGTGAAGTGGAAGCCCTCGAAGTAGGTGGGGATATCGAGCAAGTTGATGAGCTCGCGCTCCTCCTCGAGGCATTCCTGCTCGCTGGCCGGCGTGAAGCGTCCCTGACGTACCCAAACGCCGAGCGTGGTGGTGGGGGAGACGCCCATCGAGAAATTGCACACCGACACGGGACGCGTCTCATTGAGCAGCTGGGCGGTGGCCCGCGCGTTCTCCACGCCGCGTCCGGCACCCGCCACGCCGGTCATGATGTGGGCGCCGTACTCGATGCCCGCCCGGTGCAACCGCTCGATCTGACGCCGGCATTCGGTGTTGTCGTGATCTTTGTGCATGAAAGCAAGAACGTCGTCGAGACCGGACTCGATGCCGATATACGCAACCTTGTAGTTGTGCGCGGCAAGCCACGCCAGCTCCTCATCGGTCTTGCTGGCGATCGAGGGGATGGAAGCGTCGCTCGAGATGTACGTGCAGGAGGGGAGGTAGCGCTCGATGAGGTCGATGATTTCCGCCAGGCGCTCGAAGCTCGCATGGAAGGCGTTGCCGTCTCCGAGCATGATGCGCTCGGGCGTCCCTCCCACGGCGCGCACGCGGGCGAGCTCCGCCTCGATCTGCTCGATGGGCAGTTCGCGGAAGGTCAGGTCTTTGAACAGGTTGCAGAATGCGCAGGCGTTGTACGGGCAGCCGACGGAGATGGGAAGCTTGAACGACCCGCGCTCGCTGGGAGTACGGCAGATGCGTCCTTCGTAATCCATCACGTCTCCTTCGTTGTGAAGGGGAGAACAACATACTTGTCATATACCCTCCTGACGAGTATGTAAACTCCTTAGCATTCGGTTGTTTTCAAAGAAATGCGCCCGCGCGGGGTAACGATCGTGCCCTACGGGGTAGATCACAGCTATGGACAAGATCACGAACACATGCGTGCCCGTATCGCGCTTGGTCATGGGCATGATCGATAACAACGTCTACATCGTCGATGACGGTGCGGGATGCATCGTCATCGATCCCACTTGCGATGCGGCTGCCATCGTGGAGGCGCTCGAAGGCCGTGCGCTCGATGCCATCATCATCACCCACGGCCATTGGGACCACGTAGGAGCCGCGTGCGCGCTGAGGGAGGCAACGGGTGCCGAGGTGATAGCAAGCGCTATCGAAGCGCCCTACATCAACGGCGAGAAGTCGCTTGACGAGCATATCACATGCGACCCCTGTCCCATCGACCGCGCGGTGGTCGATGGAGATGTCTTGGAGATCGGCGATGTCCGCCTGCAGGTCATCGCGACGCCGGGCCATACGCCCGGAGGCATCTCCCTGTTCATTGCGCCCGCAGAAGGGCGGTCCGGTGCGCCGGTCCTCTTCTCCGGCGACACCCTGTTCGCCGGCACGCACGGCCGCGTGGATTTCGCCGAAGGCGATATCGACGCCATGCGCGTGTCGCTGGCACGGCTTTCATATCTGCCCGCCGAAACCGTGGTCATGCCCGGCCATCTCGCCCTGACCACGATCGCCCGGGAACAGGGATGGTTGAAGATCTGTCGCCTATAATCGTGGGAACGGATCGTATGTGCTATCTGCATGATGCGATGGCTTGAGGAGAGAGAAGCGTCATGGAAGCCTCGAACGATGCAAAAAAGATCAGGCTCACCGAATACACCTGCCACGGCGGTTGAGCCGCCAAGTGGGCTCCGGGGGAGCTGGAAGAAATCCTGGCGCAGATCGCTCCTGCGCCCATGGACGATGTGATGCTCGGCTTCGAGACGAGCGATGACTGCGCCGTGTACAAGCTCCGCGACGATCTGGCCGCCGTGCTCACGCTCGACTTCTTCACACCGGTGGTTGACGACCCCTACGAGTTCGGCTGCATCGCGGCGTCCAACGCGCTCTCCGACGTGTTCGCCATGGGGGTCAAGCCGCTTGCTGCCCTCAATATCCTGGCGTTTCCCGTTGCGCTCGGCACCGAGGTGGTTGCCGAGGTCATGCGCGGCGGCTCCGACAAGGTGCGCGAGGCCGGCGCCTTCATCGTGGGCGGGCACTCCATCGACGACGATGAGCCCAAGTACGGACTGGCAGTGTTCGGCGCGGCCCATCCCGACGATATCATCCGCAATGGGGGCGCTCTCGCCGGCGATGTGCTCTATTATTCGAAGCCCATCGGCATGGGAATCATCAACTCGGCGTTCGCGGCCAAGATGGAAGACGAGCAGAGCATCCGCCCGGCGGTCGAGGCCATGATGGAGCTGAACCGCTATGCCGCCGAGGCCTTCGAGGGGCTCGACGTGCACGCCTGCACCGACGTGACCGGGTTCGGCCTGGCGGGGCACCTGCACGAGATGCTCGAATCGAGCGATGTGGCGGCTATCGTAGATTGGGATCGGTTGCCGCTGTTCGACAACGTGTACGCCTATTCCTCTATCGGATGCCGCCCGGGGCGCAGCTACGATGTGCAGGAATGGGCTGAGGAGTTCGTCCGCAAGGGAACGCTTTCCGAAGAGGAATACGGAGCACGCATGGGCGTGCTCTGCGATCCGCAAACGTCAGGCGGCCTGTTGGTGGCGTTGCCGCCCGAGCAGGGCGCTGCCTACGAGGCAAAGTTCGAAGAGCTGCTCGGACGCAAGCCCGCTCGCATCGGCGAGGTGACCGACGGCCCCGTCGGCACCATCTTCATCCGCTGAGCGCACGTGGCCCGCGAGCATTATGCGCAGGCCGTCGGGACTCAGCACGCGCGTACCGACCTGATCCACTCACGCCGGATCTCCCAGATGCCCGCCTCCAGGTAGGCGTCGGGGCAGGCATCCGCAGAGCCGAACAGGCGCTGCCAGCTCTGCGTGATCTCGCGCTTGACGGTGGGGTAGAACGACGTGGCGAATGCGTCCGCGCTGCTTTTGAGCCCCATGGCGGCGATGCGCTTCTCGAAGGCCCGCTCGTCTTCCGCGTCCTCGCCGAGGTATTCCAGGTTGAGCATGCGATTCCACAGGCGCGAGTCGAAGAGCACCGCCTGATCTGCGGGAACCTCGAGTTCGAGCAGCATGCCTCCCGCACCCGTCATGGCCAGCCGCCAGTCGCGGAAGCACCAGATGCCCGACTCAGCGCCTTCGGGGGGCGTCACGTAGCGGGGCGCATGCTGTGCGAAAAACGCGTAGGCCTGCTGGAAGACCCATGCCTGATCGCCGTATTTGCGCTGGATGTACGCGCGCTTCACCCGCGAATAGCCGTCCCGTTCGATGGCGTCGAGCACGACGTCCGTCTGAGCGGTGAACAGGGTGATGGCGTCATTGCTCATAGAATTCCACCTCCTGGATCCATTCGGGGCGGATCTCCCAGACCACGCCCACATTCAGATCCATGCGCTCGTTGGGGCCTGTCAAGACGCGCTGCCAGCTCGATTCGATCTTGCGCTTGAGGGCGGGGTAGAAGTTGCCGAGCTCGCCCGTGATGAGCGCGCTCTCGTTGCCGATGCCGAGGCGCGCCAGCTCCTCGTTGTGGCGGGCCTCGTCGGCGGCGTCGAGCGGCACGTACCACAGGTTCACGCGGTAGCCCCACTTGTCGATGTCGAGCACGAACAGCTCGTCATCGGGGACATCGAGCGTCAGCGATATGGTGTCGGGAGCGGCGGGCAGGCGCTGCTCCTCGGTGAGGGCGAGCCAGATGGGGAACTTCGCATCCGCCGGCATAGCCATCTTGCCGCGCTGCATCTCCGTCAGCCAGCGGTACAGGCCGATGTAGTAGTCGGAGATCTCCTGGTTCTTGGCGCGTACGTATTCTTCGCGCACGAGGTAGCGTCCCGTGCTCTGGATCTCATCCCATACCTGCGGAACCTGACGCGTCCATGCCTTCATCGACTGCCGCCCTTCCCCGTGCGTACGCCTATGCTTAATAGGTTACACGAATGTGCTATGATATTTCACTATGCGGCGGCTCTGCTATCCGCTGCATATGATCGCCTAATATTGCATCGGAGTTCTGTGCGCCCGGTGCCCTTCTGCGTGGGCGCGGTCGGGGCTGCACAGTCCAGTCTGCGCATATTCACGTCTGCATACATGCTGCTGCCTATTCCCTCGAGTCGGTGAGGTCCGTTATGGCTTTTGACTGGGAGTACTTCTTCGAAACGCTGCCCATGGTGGCGAGCAAGCTTACCGTGACGCTGTCGTTGACGGCGATCGCGGCCGTCTGCTCATTGTTTTTGGGAACCATACTCGCCCTCATCGCCTTCTACCGGGTGAAGGTGCTGAGCCAGCTCCTGAAGGCGTGGATCTCGTTCGTGCGCGGCACGCCCGCCGTCGCTCAGCTGTTCTTCTTCTACTACGGTCTCGCAAACGTCAGTTCGCTCATCCTGTCCATGGACCCGATCGTGGCCGTTGCGGTGATCATGAGCCTGAATATGAGCGCGTTCGTATCGGAGTCGATCAGGGCCGCCCTCATCTCGGTCGATGTCGGCCAGCGCGAGGCGGCGCAGTCGCTCGGCATCTCGTCGTTTCGGATGACGACGCACGTGGTCATTCCCCAGGCGGTGCGCGTTGCGCTTCCGCCGCTGTTCAACGACCTGATCAACCTGTTCAAACTCTCGTCGCTCGCGTTTCTCGTAGGCGTGCGCGATGTCATGGGCGCAGCCAAGATCGAGGCGGCGACCACCTTCCGTTTCTTCGAATGTTACGCCTGCGTCATGCTCATCTACTGGATCATCACGCTGATCCTCATGCTCGTGCAGAAGCGTCTGGAAAAGCGGTGTAACGCGGCATACTAGCACAGCGGTACCAACCGATGCCCGGGAGGGGCGTCGGTGCGATTGAAGCGTCGCGGTATGCGACCAACACAGGAAAGAGGTTCAATGATGAAACAACCGAAGCGGCTTGCGCTTGCAGCGATGATGGCGGCGGCGTTCACCGTCCTCTGCCTGATCGGCTGCGGATCGAGCGGGCAGGGTGCCGACGCGCCCGCATCGTCCGATCAGGCCGACGGCGCAAGAACCATCATCGTGGGCACGGCGGGCACAGGCGAGCCCTATTCGGCGGTGAGCGACTCCGGCGAATGGACCGGCATCGAGGCCGAGCTGTGGGCCGAGGTGGCGGAGCGCACCGGCTGGACCATCGAGATGAGGCAGGTCGCCGACATGAGCTCCCTCTTCGGCGAGCTTGAAACCGGCCGCGTCGACGTGGCGGCGAACTGTTTCGCCATTACCGAATCCCGTCTCGAGAAGTACCTTGCCTCCGATCCGCTGTACGGCGATGCCCAGGTCATCATCGTCCAGCCCGATTCCGAATATCAGACGTTCGAGGACCTGCGCGGCAAGACCATCGGCGTGACCGCAGGCCAGGCCTCGCAGACCACGGTCGAGGCGATGGCCGACCAATACGATTGGAACGTCATCACGTATGAAGATTCCAACGCCGGTTTCCAGGACACCGCGCTCGGTCGCATCGACTGCTATGCCAACACCGTGACCAACATCCAGAAGGCCCAGAACGCCCAGGGCCTGGAGTTCCGCATGCTCGACGAGCTGCTGTTCGGCAACAACGTCGGCTGGTGGTTCCAAGATAGCGAGGAGGGCGCCGCCCTGCGCGATGAGCTCAACGCCGTGCTCAAGGAGATGATGGATGACGGGACCATCGCCGAAATCGTGACCAAATGGTTCGGCGAAGACATGACCGCATACATCAGCGAGGATTATCTGACCGCAACCAAGTAAGCAGCCTGCGTGCAAGGCGGGGCTGTGCGGCGCATGTCCGCGCAGCCCTTTCATGGAGGGAGCCGTGATGGTTGAAGTTACGGGCCTGTTCAAAACGTTCGACGGCCAAACCGACGTGCTCAAAGACGTCAACTTCAGCGTGAAGGAGGGCGAGACCGTCGCCATCCTTGGACCGTCGGGAACGGGCAAGTCGACGCTGCTGCGCTGCCTCAACTACCTGTGCGTTCCAACGGCGGGCACCATCCGCATCAAGAACACGACGATCACGGCGCCGGGCACGCGCGCCCAGATCAAGGAGCTGCGCACACACACGTCCATGGTGTTCCAGAGCTACAACCTGTTCAAAAACCTCACCGCGCTCGACAACGTGAAGGAGGCGTTGATCGGCGTCAAGAAGATGACGCGCAGAGATGCCCATGAGCGCTCCCTCGAGTGCCTCGAGAAGGTCGGCATGCTCGATCGCAAGGACTTCTATCCGTCGAAGATGTCCGGCGGCCAGCAGCAGCGCGTGGGCATCGCCCGTGCGATAGCCGTCGATCCGGATGTGCTGCTCCTCGACGAACCCACGTCATCGCTCGATCCCGAGCTGGTCGGCGAGGTGCTCTTCACCATCCGCCAGCTCGCCGCCGAGCATACGACCATGGTCCTGGTGACGCATGAGATCTCCTTCGCCCGCCAGGTGGCCGATCGCGTCATCTTCATGGATGGGGGCTCGGTTGCGGCGCAGGGCTCGCCGGAAGAGATCATCGACCATCCCGCGAACGAGCGCATCGCGAAGTTCCTCTCCTACGTCAAGGGCGCTGGCAAAGCGGTGTAGGCGCGCCGCCGCCATGGCGCGGTTCGAGCGGTCTTTTCAAAGGAGATTGCTCTGCTTATCGCGATCATCGGAGTAAATTGCCTATACTGAACCATATACATCCCTTGTGGGTATGAGCGCGTCACGTCTCCATCCGCATCGGCGTCTGCACAGGCCGGTGCTCTCTGCGGGCGTTTGAATGGCGCGGATGTAATCTGCACAGCATAGCGGCATGTTCGCACACGGCGGCGGCACCCGCCGCATCGATGATGGAGGAGGCATCGATATGGAACAGGTACTGGCACCTCTGCCTAAGTCGTTCGAGGAGTATAACGAGCAGCGCAAGGCGAGCTTCTTGAAGGTGAAGGAATACAAGGAGCGGGGCGGCCGCCTGGTTGGCTATCTGTGCTCCTACACCCCGCTCGAGGTGATCGATGCCGCTGGCGCCGCGGCCGTGGGCCTGTGCGGCACGAGCAACGAGACGGTGCCCATCGCCGAGACGATGCTGCCCGCCAACCTGTGCCCGCTCATCAAGTCCACGTACGGCTTCGCCCTGTCCGATAAATGCCCGTTCACCTATTTCTCCGATCTCATCGTGGGCGAGACCACCTGCGATGGCAAGAAGAAGATGTACGAGCTGCTGCAGGATCTGAAGGACGTTCACATCCTCCATCTTCCCCAGGGCCAGAACCGCCCGTGGGAGGCGGATGTGTGGTATGAGGAAGTCAAGCTGCTCAAGGAGACTCTCGAGGAGAAGTTCGACGTCGTGATCACCGACGACGATCTGAGAGCCGCCGTGCGTCGCCGCAACCGTCTGCGCCGTGCCATGCTCGCGCTCTACCAGGCTCAGATGGAGGATCCGGCACCCTTCAGCGGCGTCGAGCTCATGAGCACGCTGGCTGCGGGAAACTTCAACTTCGATGTCGAGGCCTACACGCAAAAGCTCGAGCAGATGGTCGAGGAGGCGCAGGAGAGAATCCTTGCCGGCACGAGCGCCGAGAGCGTTGCGAAGGGAGCCAAGCGTATCCTGCTGACCGGTTGCCCGGCGAGCGGGCTCATCAACAAGGTCGGCCGTACCATAGAGCGCAACGGCGGGAACATCGTGTGCCTCGACGACTGCTCCGGCGAGCGCACGATGGCGATGATGATCGACGAGGATGCCGACGACATCCTGCGCGCCATCTCCGACCGCTACCTCTCCATCCACTGCTCGGTCATGACTCCCAATTCGGGCCGTATGGAAAACACGCTCGCGCAGGCGCACCGCTACAGAGCCGACGGCGTGGTCGATGCGATCCTGACCGCCTGCCACACCTTCAACGTGGAAAGCGCGCTCATGCAGAATGTCATCGAGGGAGCCGACATTCCCTACATGAAGCTTGAGACCGACTACTCCGAAAGCGACATGGGGCAGTTGGAGACGCGTTTGAGCGCCTTCATCGAAATGCTCTAGGTGCTTCTTCTCGTTCGCGCTATGATTGAACGGTTACTCATGGCGCCACACGGGGGTGTATGTATGGATTTCAAGCAGCTGCGATCGTTTGTCGCGGTGATTCGATACGGCAGCTTCACCACCGCCGCATCGAAGCTGCGCGTTTCGCAGCCTACCGTCAGCACGCATATCCGCCAGCTTGAAGAGGAGGTCGGGTCCCCGCTCGTTTTGCGCAACGCGAAGCGCGTGGAGCTCACGGCAAGCGGCTATAAGATGTACGACCAGGTGGTGTCGATGCTCGCCATGCACGACAAGATGCTGCAGAGCATGAAGCGGCACGATAGCGATGCCGTGTACCTGGGAGCGTCCACCATCCCATCGGGCTATGCCCTGCCCGATCTGCTGGTATCGTTTCGCGAGGCGCATCCCGATGTGCAGTTCGTCATCACGCAGGCTTCCAGCCAAACCGTGATGAACGGCATGGTATCCGGTCTGTACGACATAGGATTCGTCGGCATGCCCGCCAAGGAGGATGCGCTCGATTGCGTGCCGTTCTGCTCCGACAAGATCGTCATCGCCACGACGAACGACGCGCATTTTCGATCGATCGACCGCAGCGATCCTGTCGCCATCGCGCGCATGCTGATGGAAGAGCGCGTCATCATGCGTAAAACGGGGAGCGCGACCCGCGCTGCGGGCAACCGCATCCTCGAGGAGCTGGGGGTCGAGGAGTCCGAGCTGGCCGTTGTGGCCCATCTGAACGACCTGGAGGCCACCAAGAATCTGGTGGAGCGGAACATGGGCATCGCCATCATGTCCGAACGGGCCGTGCGCAACCGCGTTCACGGAGGGCGCATGCTCTCGTTCGATGTCCCCGGCGTCGATACCTCCCGGAAGCTGTATATGCTCAAGCGGAGGAGCGCGCCGCTGAGCGCTGTGGCCCAAGCGTTTTTCGATCAGGTTGTCGCGCAGAAGGGAGACGCGTTCTAACCGATTGCCGTATGGCGCGCGGCATGCTTTCGCGCTCCTTTCACGTGCTCGCGCCGCCTCGGTTAGGGCAATCTATTATAATCATGATCAGTGTTATTGATACGATCTGAGACGGCGATATCTGCAGCGTATGCTCGCAGCTCTACCGGAAGGCCGGCCTACGGCACGCAGACCATAGGAGCGAATGATGACCCCGCCCGTCAACGCAAAGCTGTTCAGGCAGCTCCCGCAAATCGAAGAAGTGCTGCGCGACGATGCGATGGCCTCGATCACGGACGTTCCACGCGAGATCGCAACGAGCGCCGTGCGGGCCGAGGTCGATGCACGTCGTCAGGAGATCATGAACGGCGGAACGCCGGAGCTGAGCATGCAGGACATCGCCCGTGCCGCGGCAGCGCGCGTCCGGCTGCTCACGGCGCCGTCGCTCAGGCGCGTCGTCAACGCATCGGGCGTCATCATCCACACGAATCTCGGCCGCAGCGTGCTGTCCGAAGAGGCAATCGCCGCCGTCAACGAGGTCATCGCGGGCTATTCGACGCTCGAATACGACCGGGCGACCATGTCGCGCGGCAGCCGCCACGACCACTGCGAGTCGCTCATCTGCACGCTGACAGGCGCCGATGCGGCCATCGCCGTGAACAACAACGCCGCCGCCGTCATGATGGTCCTCTCAACCTTCGCGGCCGACCGAGGAGCCATCGTGTCCCGGGGCGAGCAGGTGGAGATCGGCGGATCCTTCCGCATTCCCGAGATCATGCAGCAGTCGCACGCCAAGATGATCGAAGTGGGCACCACCAACAAGACGCACCTGCGCGATTACGAGCGCGCGCTGGACGATGACACCGCCATGATGCTCAAGGTGCATCCTTCGAACTACCGCATGACGGGCTTCACCGAGTCGGTGCCCATCCGCGACCTGCATAACCTGGCGTTGGAGCACGAGAAGAAAACCGGTAGGAAGGTGCTCGTCTACGAGGATCAGGGATCCGGGGCGTTTTTGCGGCTCGCGGCGTTCGGCACGTATGCCGAGCCGGCCGTGGCCGAGTCTTTGGCGGCAGGCGCCGATATCGTCTCGTTCTCCGGCGACAAGCTGCTCGGCGGCCCGCAGGCGGGCATCATCGTGGGCCGCGCCGATCTTATCGCCCAGCTCAAGGAGAGCCCGCTCGCGCGTGCGCTGCGCCTCGACAAGATGACCCTCGCCGCCCTCGAGGCGACCCTGCGCATCTATCTGCATCCCGAAAAGGCCATGAGCCGCATCCCGACGGTGCGCATGCTCGTGGAAAGCGCCGAAGACGTGCTCGTGCGCGCCCGTGCCCTGCACGACGGCGTGGCGAAGCATCTGGATCCCAGCTTGGCCGAGCTCGACATCGTGGAGGAGACCTCCCGTGCGGGCGGCGGTGCGCTGCCGATGTGCGATATCCCCACCTTCTGCGTGCGGCTGCGCTTCCACAAAGGCAATGCCCAGGCATGCGAGCGGTTCCTCGTGCAGGAGTCTCCGATCACCGTCATCGCCCGCATCCACGACGAGTCGATTCTGTTCGACGCGCGCACCATTCTCGACGACGAGGAGATCACGGCGATCGCGCTCGGCCTCTCCCTGTATTTCGATACGATAGCGTAGGGGGTCGGCCACGCGCAGGAAGCAGGTTCTGTGATGAATGGGCTACAGCAACCGAATCTCGTTCTAGGTACGGCCGGCCATATCGATCATGGCAAGTCGTCGCTGGTGCTGGCTCTAACCGGCACCGACCCCGACCGCCTGTCCGAAGAGAAGAAGCGCGGCATCACCATCGAGCTGGGCTTTGCGCGCCTCGATCTGGGCGACGGGCGCTCCATGGGCGTCGTCGACGTTCCCGGCCACGAGAAGTTCGTCCGGCAGATGATCGCCGGTTCGACGGGCATCGACGTGGCGCTTTTGGTCATCGCCGCCGATGACGGCATCATGCCCCAGACCCTCGAGCATCTTGCGGTGCTGCAGACGTTGGGCGTGCCCACCTGCGTGGTGGCCCTCACGAAGATCGACCTGTGCGATGCCGACTGGGCGGCGCTCGTCACCGAAGACATCCATGCGCTCCTGGCGGGCACGCCGTATGCGGACGCGCCCATCGTTCCCTGTTCGAGCCGCACCGGCGCGGGCGTTGAAGACGTGCGTGCGGCGCTCGCGCAGGCGAGCAGGAGAGCTGCCGCGCTGCACCGCAGCGCAGGCATGCGTCAACCCGTCGATCGCGTGTTCAGCATCAGGGGTGCGGGCACGGTCATCACCGGCACCCTGTGGAGCGGCACGGCTCGCACGGGCGATATCGTCGAGATCCTGCCCCGCAAGCGCACCTGCCGTATCCGCTCGGTGCAGATGCACGATGAGCCCGTCGACGTGGCGGCGGCCGGCAACCGCGTGGCGTTGAACCTCGTCGACGTGAAGACCGATGAGGTCCGCCCCGGCGACTTCCTCGCGACGCCCGGGCTGATCGAGCCCACGCTGCGCTTCGATACGCACTTCACGTACCTCGATACCGCCAAGAGCGGCAAGCCCTTGGAGAGCGGCGCGCGCCTGCATGTGTCCCACGGCACGAAGGAAGTGCTGGGCCGTGTTCTGTTCGCCGACGGACGGGAGAAGCTGTCCTCGGGAGAGAGCTGCTTCGCCCAGATCCGCTTGGAGGTGCCGCTTCCCGTCTCGCTGGGCGACCGCTTCATCGTGCGCACGTATTCGCCGGTGCATGTGGCCGGCGGCGGTCAGGTGCTGCAGGCGCATCCGCGCGCCCGCACCAACCTGCATGAAGAGGCATCCGTTCTCGAGGCGCTGGCATCCAACAATCGCCAGGAGGCCGTGAAGCTCGTGCTCGAGCAACGCTCCGTTCCGATGACGGCCCACGATCTTGCGATGCAATTCGGCTTCGATGAGGATTCGGCCCGCGAGCTTCTGCGGGCTGAAGTCGATGCACGGCGCGGGTGCACGGTGGGGGAGGCCTGGTTCTCCACGCCGTCCGCAGTCGCCCGATCGGTGTCTGCCATCGAACGCGCGCTGCTGGCGTTCCATGCCGAGAATCCTGCGAAGCCCGGCTTGCAGAAGGAGGAGCTGCGCCAGCGGAGCATGTCGCATCTGGATGCCGCATGCTTCGACGAGCTGCTATCCAAGGCCGTCGAAGCGCATGCCGCCGTGCTTGCGGGCGGTCTTGTGGGCCACCCCACCGTTCAGGGCGCTGCGAAGGCGGCGGAAAACGCTGCGATGGAGACGCTGGCTGCTGCGCTCAAGGCCCATGGGCTCATGCCGCCCCCGCTTTCCGAGTTGGTTGAGGAGACCGGTCTCGATCCGTCTCTTGCCCGCCGTGCGCTCGCCCGCATGCGCGAAGAGGGGGCCGTGTACCGCGTGTCCAGCGAGCTCTTCTACGATGGCCCTGCGGTGGAAGCATGTAAGCAGGCCATCGCCGAGGTGCTGCGCAGCGGGGGAGAGGGCACGATCGCCGGCATGAAAGACGCCATGGGCGGCATCAGCCGCAAGTTCGCCGTGCCGCTGCTCGAGGCGTTCGATGCGGAAGGGCTCACCGTGCGCGACGGCGCCGTGCGCAGGCTGCGCAACGGTTAGCGCTCGTGTTCATGCCGTACGGTGTGTCGGAGGAGAATGATGATTGCGTCGGTAGAATCGATGCCGTATAATTTCTTATCGCGATGATTTAATTCATTCATAGGGAGACGGATGGGTCCTGGTGGGTCCCGCGGCCTTCAAAGCCGTTGTGAGGCGAGCAGACGTCTCGGGTGTGTTCGATTCGCACACGTCTCCGCCAATTTCCTCGATCATCTTCTCAGCGCCGGGCCGTTTGGTGCCACGGCTTGCACGCAACGACCGTTGCCGAAAACTGAACACGGTCATGCAATAATCCGCCGTGCTACGTATTGACCGCGGCGATCGAAGTCGGATACCGTAGTAATCACAACAGAGGCAGTTTCCAGAAGAGAGCCGATCTTCGGCCGCTGAAGAGGCAAGCATGTTCGTGTGGCAGCGGATATGTGAATCTTTCAAGCAAAAGGACTGGGGGCTGTGACACGATTCTGGATTCGCGCAAGACAGAAGGAATGCCATGAGATCTCCGGATCTCGGTGCATTCCTTTTTTGTTGTGCCGCCCTGCGGAGAAGGCCCGGTCGACACCGCGCCCGCGCTGCACGGCGAGAAGACAGGAAGACGCCGAAGCCCGATCAGGGCCCGGCGTCTCTTTTTTGGGGCATGCCGCCGCGATGCGGGGGATGAGAGCAGAAGGGAGGGCTGCGTGGGATTCTTCGTGTTGACGAACAATCCGATGGTGCATGAGCGGGCAGCTTCAGGCATCGAGGTGGTGTTTGCAGCGGGGGGCATCAAGGGCGTCTTCGAATGCGCCGCTCGGTACATCGCAGATGGCCATCGCCTGCTCACACATCCATTGTCGGGCAGCGTGAAACCGGGAGAGACGCCGTATAAGTCTGTGCTCCTTGCCGGGGAGGCCTCGCCCGCCATGGATGACGCATCGGCGCGGCTGATCTCCGAGGCTTTCGCCGCATGCGACAAGTTCGCCGACAGGTCCGCCTTCTGGCCCGCGCACACCCTGCGCGATCTGCAGATGATCGACCTCTCGCTTATAGAGGGGGCATTGGAGTCGGCTCGGTGCGATGGGATGCAGGCGCAATGAAAACGAAAGAGGGAAGATGAAACTGACATTGGGAAAGATCCATATCCAAGACATCGTGTTTTCGGATGAGACGAAGCTGGAAAACGGCGTGGTGCATATCGATCCGTCCCAGCTCGAGCGGAAGGTTCTCGAGGACGATAAGATCGCCACGGTGAGCTTCGACGTCGCTAAACCGGGCGAATCGGTGCGCATCACCCCGGTCAAGGACGTCATCGAGCCCCGCGTCAAGGTCGAAGGTCCTGGCGGAATCTTCCCCGGCATGATCGCCGGCGTTGATACGGTGGGTTCGGGCAGAACCCACGCGCTCGCGGGCATGGCGCTTGTGACGGCGGGACCCATCGTGGGCTTCCAAGAGGGCATCATCGACATGTCGGGCCTCGGCGCCCGCTACACGCCGTTCTCCCAGACCATCAACCTCGTGATGGTCTGCACGCCCCGTGAGGGCATCGAAGCCCATGAGTACGAGCGCGCCGTGCGCATGGCGGGATTCCGCGTGGCGACGCTCTTGGGCGAGCTCGGCCGCAATGTCGAGCCCGACGAGGTTCGGGAGTTCGAGACCCTCGATTTCGTGGAGGGCCTGCATCAGTTCCACGATCTGCCGCGCGTCGGGTACGTTCAGATGCTGCAGAGCCAGGGCCTGCTGCACGATACCTACGTGTACGGCGTCGATGCCAAGAAGATCATGCCCACCGTGCTCTATCCCACCGAGTCGATGGACGGTGCGATCGTATCGGGCAACTGCGTTTCGGCCTGCGACAAGAACCCGACCTACATCCATCTCAACAACAGCGTGATCGACGACCTCTATGCGGAGCATGGCCGAACCCTCAACTTCGTTGCCCACATCATCACCAACGAGAACGTCTACCTTGCCGATAAGGAGCGCTCGTCCAACCAGACCGCGAAGCTCTGCCGCATGCTCGGCCTCGACGGCGTGGTCATCTCGCAGGAAGGTTTCGGCAACCCCGACACCGATCTGATCATGAACTGCAAGAAGATCGAGGCGGAGGGCATCAAGACGGTCATCATCACCGATGAGTACGCGGGTCGCGATGGCAGGTCCCAGTCGCTGGCCGATGCGGATGCCGCTGCAGACGCCGTGGTGACGGGCGGAAACGCCAATCAGGTGGTTACGCTGCCCAAGATGGACAAGGTCATCGGCACCCTCGATTACGTCAACAAGATTGCCGGCGCGAGCGCCGAGACGCTGCAGGAGGACGGATCGCTCGTCGTGGAGTTGCAGGTCATCACCGGTGCGACCAACGAGGTCGGCTTCAACACGCTGAGCGCACGCTAGGAGGCACGCCATGGAAAAGCTCACGGTGCTTCACTACATCAACCAGTTCTTCGCCCAGATCGGCGGAGAAGACCACGCCGATCATCCGGTCGAGTTCTTCGAAGGCGAGGTCAAGGGCCCGGGTCTGGCATTCATGCAGCGCTTTGGAGACGATGCCGAGATCGTGGGCACCATCGTGTGCGGCGACGGCTACTTCAACGAGCATCATGAGGAGACCCTCGAATCGATCCTCGCGTTCGTCGACAGGATCCACCCCGATCTCGTGATCGCCGGCCCCGCATTCAACGCCGGCCGCTACGGCGTGGCGTGCGGAGCCGTGGCCGCAGCGGTGCAGGAGCGGCTCAACATCCCGGCACTCACCGGCATGTATGTCGAAAATCCCGGCGTCGATCTGTACAAGGACAAGACCTACATCGTATCGACCAAGAACAGCGCCGCCGGTATGCGCGCGGCCGTGAAGGCCATGGCCCCGCTCGCCCTCAAGCTGGCGCGCAGGGAGCCCATCGGCGCATCCTGCGAGGAAGGTTACATCTCCCAGGGCATCCGCGTGAACTTCTTCGAGAAGCAGCGCGGCTCCAAGCGCGCCGTGGAGATGCTGCTGGCAAAGCTCGCCGGCAAGCCCTACACGACGGAATACCCCATGCCCGATTTCGATCGCGTCGATCCCCAGCCGGCGTTGACGAACCTCTCGAAGGCGACCATCGCCCTGGTCACATCCGGCGGAACGGTCCCCGCAGGCAACCCCGATTTCATCGAGAGCTCGAGCGCATCCCACTTCGGTGAATACGACATCACGGGCGTCGACGACCTGACCAGCGGCGCATACGAAACCGCTCACGGCGGCTACGATCCGACCTACGCCAATCAGGACTCCGATCGCGTGCTGCCCGTCGACGTGCTGCGCGACATGGAGCGCGAGGGGATCATCGGCAAGCTGCACAACCTGTTCTACTCCACGGTGGGCAACGGCACCGCAGTGGCCTCGGCGAAGGCTTTTGCCGCCGAGATCGGCCGAAAGCTCGTGGCGGCAGGGGTGGATGCGGTCATCCTGACCAGCACTTGAGGCACGTGCACCCGTTGCGGCGCAACGATGGTCAAGGAAATCGAACGTGCCGGCCTGCCCGTGGTGCACATCTGCACGGTCACGCCCATCTCGCTGACGGTGGGCGCGAACCGCATCGTCCCGGCGGTCGCCATCCCCCATCCCCTCGGCAATCCGGCCCTGGCTCCCGCCGAGGAGAAGAAGCTTCGCCGCTCGATCGTCGAGAAGGCTCTGAAAGCCCTCACGACGCCCGTCGACGGACAGGTTGTATTCAAGGATTGATCCCCATGAGCGGCGCAGTGCCGAGGCGTCGGGTTCGGCGCAGCGGTACCGCGCCGCTCATGGGAGCATGCACGATGCGAAGAGATCGGCCGCCGACCGTGATCAGGCGCCGCTCGCGCTCATGCTTCACACGCTCATCTCGAATTGATATAGTTGGGTTGAATTCATTATTAGGTATTGATATTGCCATAAAAAAATACTATGATCGCGATAAGTAAAACTTGCGGACGAGAAATAGAACGGCGCTCGCAAGGCAGGATGTCCGACAGCGGTTTTGAGGTAAGGAGCGAATCAGGTATGGAAAACGTATATGACGTCATTATCCTGGGTGCTGGTCCTGCAGGTCTGAGCGCTGGTCTCTATGCGGGGCGCAGCCGTTTGAACGCCCTCATTATCGAGAAGGGCGAGGACGGCGGCCAGATCGCCATCACGAGCGAAATCGAGAACTACCCCGGCCAGCTCGTCGACACCGAGGAATCCGGCCCTACGCTGATTGCTCGCATGACCAAGCAGGTCGAGCATTTCGGTGCAGAGCGCGTGAGCGATACCATCACCGCCGTCGAGCTTGAGGGCGATGTCAAGAAGGTCATCGGCAAGAAGGGCGAGTACTGCGGCCGTGCCGTCATCATCGCCACCGGCGCCAACCCCCGTCCCATCGGATGCAAGAACGAGGCCCAGTTCGTGGGCAAGGGCATCTCCTTCTGCGCCACCTGCGATGCCAACTTCTTCACCGACCTCGAGGTGTACGTGGTCGGCGGCGGCGACAGCGCCGTGGAGGAGGCCATGTACCTCACCGGCTTCGCCCGCAAGGTCACCATCATCCATCGTCGCGACGAGCTGCGCGCCGTCAAGTCCATTCAGGAGAAGGCTTTCGCCAACCCCAAGATCGACTTCATGTGGGATAGCGTCGTCGAGGAAGTCGGCGGCGACGAGGGCGTTCTCGCCACCATGAAGGTGCGTAACGTCAAGACCGATGAGATCACGGTCGTCGAGGCCGACGAGGATGACGGCATGTTCGGTCTGTTCGGCTTCATCGGCTTCCTGCCCAACACCGGTCTGTTCGAGGGCCAGGTCGACATGGATCATGGTTATATCGTGACCGACGAGGACATGAAGACCAACATCCCCGGTGTGTTCGCTGCTGGCGATCTCCGCAGGAAGAGCCTGCGCCAGGTCGTCACCGCCGCCGCTGACGGTGCGATCGCCGCTATGCAGGTTCTGAAGTACCTCGAAGGCTAGTCATCCGATTAGCTGGGTATATAAAGGACATAGCATCACAGCCATCCTGAGAGGAGAAACAGTCATGAGCATGCTCGAACTCGACAAGAAGACCTTTGCCCCCGAGGTCCTGGAGACCGAAGGCGTTGTCCTCGTCGACTTCTACGGCGACGGCTGCGTTCCCTGCGCCGCTCTTATGCCCCACGTGCATGAGCTCTCCGAGAAGTACGACGGTCAGCTGAAGTTCTGCGCCCTCAACACCAGCAAGGCCCGTCGTGTTGCAATCGGCCAGCAGGTCATCGGCCTGCCCACCATCGGCATCTATGAGAACGGCACCAAGGTCGACGAGGTGTGCAAGGACGATGCCACGCCCGAGGCCGTCGAAGAGATGATCAAGCGCCACATCTAAGCTCTTATGGATTCAACGTGTTGCCAGTGCACGTTGAAATACTCTATCAATTGTTCTGCTTTGAGAAACGGAAAGGAGTGAAGATGAGCATTTTAGCCGGCAAGAAAGTTGTTGTGATTGGCGACCGTGATGGCGTCCCCGGCGAGGCGATTTCCGCCTGCGTCGAAACGGCTGGCGGAGAAGTCGTGTTTTCATCGACTGAGTGCTTCGTCTGAACCGCCGCTGGCGCCATGGATCTGGAGAACCAGAGGAGGGTTAAGGAATTCTCCGAGCAGTTCGGCCCCGAGAACGTCGTCGTTGTCGTGGGTGCCGCTGAGGGAGAGGCCGCCGGTCTGGCCGCTGAGACGGTCGAGGCTGGAGACCCCACGTTCGCCGGTCCATTGACGGGAGTCCAGTTGGGACTCGCTTGCTACCACGTGTGCGAACCTGAGATGAAGCAGGAGTTCGACGAAACGGTCTACGAAGATCAAGTAGGCATGATGGAAATGGTCCTCGATGTCGATGACATCATCGACGAGATGACCGGTATTCGCGAAGACTACTGCAAGTACTGATCATGCAGGTTCTTTCACGAACACGCTATCAAAGCAGGAATCGGGCGGCGAAGCTGCCGCCCGATTCTATTTCACCATCTAACAGTCCGCAGGCAATTATATGAGGTGCTCAGGATAACGTTTCTCTCGTTCACCTTCATCCCGAGCCCACGTTTCTCACGAATGCGAGGTAAGCATGAAAAGCGTTATCAAAGGCACCGGATACATCCTTGTGCACACGCCTGATATGGTCATCGAGAACGGTGCCACTCAGACCACCGAACGCGTGGTCAACCCCGAGGGCGAGTATCTCAAAGAGCTTCCCAAGCACATCCGTTCCTGGGAGCAGGTTCTTGAGTACTGGCCCAACCAGGTTTACATCGGCAACAAGACTCCCGATGACCTGCGCG
The DNA here is from genome assembly GCA_040307385.1 of Atopobiaceae bacterium. GTDB lineage: Bacteria > Actinomycetota > Coriobacteriia > Coriobacteriales > Atopobiaceae > RUG721. The sequence continues at coordinate 7,443 of JAWRJQ010000061.1, read as the reverse complement.
ATGTCGAGTTTCCGTGGTTCGACAAGACCTGCGATGTGAACGATCGCTACGGCAAGTTCGGCCAGATGATGCCCCAAGCCGAGTTCTATTTGCTCATGCAGGCCAGCGACGTGTTCGACCTGATCGACCTCGAGGCCGGCTTCGTGGCCGCCCACAAGGATGCGCTCGCTGCAAACAAGGTCATCACCGAGGACCTGCTCGCCCGCATCAAGGACGGCGTCGCCCTCGACGCCATCAAAAACGCCATCGACAACGAGGCTGCCGAACCCCTGTTCATGGATGGCGAGGTTGTGGGATGCGTCAAGCGCGCCCACGAGATCGATGTGAACCTCTCCGCACACACCATGCTCGAGAACCTCGTGTCCAAGGCGTCCTCCGTGCTCGCCCTGCTCACCGCCGTCTCCTCCACCGGCATCGATAGGGGCGCCATCGAGTATGTCATCGATTGCTCCGAGGAAGCCTGCGGCGACGTGCTGCAGCGCGGCGGCGGCAACTTCGCCAAGGCGGCCGCCGAGATCGCCGGCCTGTCCAACGCGACGGGTGCCGACACCCGCGGTTTTTGCGCGGCACCCGCCCACGCGCTGATCGAGGCTGCGGCTCTCGTTCAGTCCGGAACCTATAGCTGCGTTGCCGTCACCGCGGGCGGCTGCACCGCCAAGCTGGGCATGAACGGCAAGAGCCACGTCGAGAAGGGCATGCCCGTTCTCGAGGATATGCTGGGCGGCTTCTGCATCATCGTGGCCGCCAACGACGGCGTGAACCCCGAGATCAACATCGAAGCCGTCGGCCGTCATACGGTGGGCACCGGCTCCGCGCCCCAGGCCGTCATCCAGAGCCTCGCCTATGATCCTCTCGAGAAGCTCGGCCTGCAGGCCACCGATATCGACCGTTTCTCTCCCGAGATGCAGAACCCCGACATCACCAAGCCCGCCGGTGCCGGCGACGTGCCCGAATCCAACTACAAGATGATCGCCGCCCTCGGCGTCAAGAAGGGTGCGATCGAGAAGAAGGACATGCCGAACTTCATCAAGGAGCATGGCATCACCGGATTCGCTCCAACCCAGGGCCACATTCCCTCCGGCGTGCCCTCCATCGGCTTCCTGCGCGATATCCTGCTCGCCGGCGACATCCAGCGTGCCATGATCATCGGCAAGGGCTCCCTGTTCCTGGGCCGCCTGACCAACCTGTTCGACGGCACGTCCTTCATCATCCAGGCCAACAGCGGCGAGACCGAGGCTGCGGCGGCGGACGAGGGCGAGGTCCGCAGCATGGTGGCTCGGTTCATGCGCGAGTTCGCCGAGAACATGCTCGAAGCAGCGGAGTAGGGGGTTTCCAATGAGCTCTCTTGAGAAAAGAATCGCCGAGACCTTCATGGAGATCGCCGACGGTCTTGAGACCGGTCAGTTCGGCGCCCGCCCGAAGATCGCTCTCACGGGCATGGGCAGCGAGCATGGCGAAGAGAACTCCATGGCGGCCGCGCGCATCGCGGCCGAGGCCGGCATCGACGTGTACTACATCGGCACGCTTGAGGACCCTGCCGTCACCACCGTCAAGGTTGCCGACGACGACGAGGGTCACGCCAAAATGGACGAGCTGCTCAACAGCGGCGAGGTCGACGGCGCCGTGACCATGCACTACCCGTTCCCTATCGGCGTGAGCACCGTCGGTCGGGCCATCACCCCGGCGCTGGGCCGCGAGATGTTCATCGCGAACACCACGGGCACCTCTTCGGGCGACCGCATTGAGGGCATGATCCTGAATGCCATCTACGGCATCATCACCGCCAAGGCGAGCGGCCTCGAGAATCCCACGGTGGGCATTCTCAACGTCGATGGCGCCCGCCAGACCGAGCTTGCACTGAAGGAGCTCGCGGAGAACGGCTATCCCATCGCGTTCGCCGAGTCCTCCCGCGCTGACGGCGGTTGCGTCCTGCGCGGTAACGACGTGCTGCGCGGCACGCCCGACATCCTGGTCACCGACTCCCTCACGGGCAACGTCCTCGTCAAGATGCTGTCCGCGTTCACCACCGGCGGCTCCTTCGAGACCACCGGCTACGGGTACGGTCCCGGCATCGGCAAGGGTTACGACAAGCTCGTGCTGATCATCTCCCGCGCCTCCGGTGCGCCGCTGGTTGCCAACGCGCTGCAGTTCGCCGGCGACCTCGTTAAGAACAACGTGTTCGCCATTGCCAAATCCGAGTTCGAGGCCGCTGAGAAGGCAGGGCTTGCCGCCGTTATCGAGAAGCGCAAGCCGAAGCCCGCCGCTGCAGCGGAAGAAGAGGTCGCTGCTCCGCCCAAGGAGCCCTGCACCTCATCCATCCCCGGCATCGAGGTCATGGATCTCGAGGACGCGGTCAAGGCCTTGTGGAAGGCCGGCATCTATGCCGAATCCGGCATGGGCTGCACGGGCCCGCTCGTCATGATGAGCGACGCCAATGCCGCACGTGCTGCCGAGGTGCTGAAGGAAGCCGGCTACATCGGCTAGATTCGCCATTGAAGCACGTTGGAAGGGCGCAGCAGGTTGCATACCTGCTGCGCTTTTTTATCGCCGCGCACGTCTCGCATCTTGTGCCGAATCATTCTGTTACAGCCGATCTCGACGTGAGATGATCCCTACTCTTTCTTTTACGGAGTCCGATCCTCCTCATCGTTCCGAGCGATGCTCCAATGGCGCTTTGTGCTCGGATTTTTCGATATTGTGCCCACTTTTGGCGTTATTGTGCATGAAAGCGGTGCCAAACTGTCATCAAGGGTTCTACCTGCGTGCTGCCGAGCTGCGCAAACTCGATAGCCAGCAAACTGCGATGGCCATCCTACACCGTTTTCATGCACAATAACGCCAAAAGTGGGCAGAAAAAAGGATTGTTCATGCAAGAGGACAGACCTTGCGGATTCCGTAATTCCCGCAGCATCCATACGAACATCAAGGAAATGATCACGAAGCCATGGTTCTTGATATGAACCCCTATGGAGCTATGATCCCTTCGGGAAACCGAAGCAAGACCGCAGGCAGATCCCTTAGGCGTCCTCCGAGGTGCGCAGGATGAAGAGCGCGCCCTTGATGAAGCGCTCGGTGAGATCCTCGATCTCATCTTGGGAGAGCTTATGGTCGCAGGCGTTGAGTAAAAAGCACCTGAAGTACGAGATGGTGAGGTCGTTTGTGAGGGAGGTCTCCTCATCCGACAGCCCCAGATCGGCGGCGAACGAATCGAGCACCGCACGGTTTCGCGAGTTCAACGATCCGTACGCGAGCATGTTCAGGATTCGCCCGCTTGCCTGCTCGACTTCCTCGGGAAAGAGCTCGTAATACTTCTTGGCGATTGCGTCCATATTGTGGCTCTGCGGCCCGTAGAAGAGGCTCAGGAACACCGAGGGATTGGCGAAGGCGTGTGTGCAGAAGATCCTCCACGTGCGCAGATACTCTTCGCGTGGGCTTTCGTTCTCCGGCGTCGTCTGGATGATGTCGCGGGCATAGGCGCTGAGGTTTGAGATGAACGACATCGTGACGAGTTCGTTCATATCCTCGAAGTACAGATACAGCGTCGCCGAGCTATAACCCGCGGCTGATGAGATGCGTCGAATGGAGACTGCGTCTACGCCTTCGGACTCGATGATCCCCCTCGTCGCCTTCACGAATGTCGCCATGATGGCGTTACGCGCTTCAGGTGAGTATTTGGTTCGGCTCATTATCAATTCTCGTTTCGCTGAGCGGCACATACACGTATAAGGATATAGCCAATTCCCCAACGTGTCACTGGCAAAAGCATATCAGGTATGGTGAGCGGCTGCTCCGATGGGGGAGTATTCCCGAATGGGGGTCAGGCGGTTGCCTGCGAGAACGGGCAGCGCTTTCCGATGCACTGGTTGTTCCGGCTCGAGTAGGTGCAGACTATATCTTGGCTTTCCATCTCAACCCCGAAGTGCTTCCTCGCGAACCCGATGGCCGTCAGGATGGAGAGGAACGAGTCGCGTTTGCAGCAGCGCGGCCCGCCAATGTCGGCGATGGCGTTCAGGGATGCGGCCGTCATGCGGTGCGAGAGCGCAAAGGGCTCCTGCGTCAACGGCGTGGATTTGGATACGATCGACACGAACATGCCGGAGCTGATGCCCGCTCCGCACGCACCCCAGAAACCGCAGCTTCCACCGGGCACGCGCCTGCCCCTGCTCAGCATCTCCTGCAGCGCGGGTTCGAGCTCGATGTCTCCTCCCGCATTGCGGAATGCGGTCAGCAGCGCTGCGCCCACCATGACGTGGTGCTCCGGACCGTGCATGTGGCAAAACGGCATCGACATCATCTTGCCGATGATCTCGATCGGGTTCTTCGACGTTTCGTTCAAGCACACGCCGATGATGGAGTCAAGCCCGGCGGTATGGCATTCGTTGCACACGTAATGGCCCTCGACGCAGCGGGCCTTGCTCGCCTCCTGCTTGTGGCAGATCACGCACTCCATGGGCTCGTCCGCCTCAAGGTATTCCAACGGCGCCGAGCAGATCAGGCATTCTTCGGTCATGGACAAGCACCCCCCTGCACCAGTATAGAGCACCCGCTCGGGGATACTCCCCGAGCGGGGGCGGCTATTCGGAACGCGGGCGCTTTCGGGTTCTCCGCTCGCGGATGCGCTTGCGATAGGCGGCGCCATCGTCCTCTTCGACGTGCCCTGCGGGAACGTATGGCTTGCCCGTCACCTCTTCATAGCGCTTCCGGCCGCGTCGGCATCGAAGCGCCTCTACGGGACACCTTCTCGCGCACTGATCGCATACCGTATACGCCTCCATGCAGGCCCGCCCTTCTCCACGCGCATCTCGGCCGTATTTCGCGCGTTTCCTTTTTCATAGTATCGCCCTGCCGATTGGCTACAATTATGAGCGTTCATGAACTGATCATCGAAGGGATTTCCATGGCAGACGAGAAGACCATCCCCGCCTACGATGCCGAGGTCGTTGAGACCAAGTGGCAGAAGATCTGGGAGGATGAGCAGACGTTCAAGGCGCGCGACGATTCCGCGCGCCCCAAGAAGTACGTCCTCGAGATGTTCCCGTATCCCTCGGGCGACCTGCACATGGGCCACGCGCGCAACTACTCCATCGGCGATGCCATGGCCCGTCAGGCCCGCATGAGGGGTTTCGAGGTGCTGCACCCCATGGGATACGACGCCTTCGGCCTGCCTGCGGAGAACGCGGCCATCAAGCACAACACCCAGGCAGCCGTGTGGACGCGCAAGAACATGGCCCAAGCCACCAAGACCATGAAGCGCATGGGCTTCTCGTACGACTACGACCGCATGTTCGCCACATGCGACCCCGAATACTACACGTGGGGCCAGTGGGCCTTCCTCAAGATGTGGGAGAAGGGCCTGGCCTATCGTGCCACCTCGCCGGTCAACTGGTGCCCGAGTTGCAACACCGTGCTCGCTAACGAGCAGGTGGTGGACGGCAAGTGCTGGCGCTGCGGGTCCGTGCCCGAGAAGCGCGAGCTCTCCCAGTGGTACCTCAAGATCACCGACTACGCTCAGGAGCTGCTCGACGACATCGACAAGCTCGACGGCTGGCCCGAGAACGTCAAGGCGCAGCAGCGTAACTGGATAGGCCGTTCCGAGGGCGCCGAGATCGACTTCGCGCTCGCAGCGGAGGACGGTACCACGCCCACCGACCGCCTGATCACCGTCTTCACCACGCGTCCCGACACCCTCTACGGCACGTCCTTCTTCCTGCTGCCGCCCGAGAGCCCGCTTGCCGCAGAGCTCGTCGCCGGTACGGATCAGGAGGACGCGTACCGTGCGCTCAAGAAGAGCGTCGAGCAGGTATCATCCGTCGACCGTCAGGGTTCCGAGCGCGAGAAGCACGGCGTGTTCACCGGACGCTACGTCATCAACCCGCTCACCGGCGAGCCGCTGCCCATCTGGGTTGCCGACTACATCCTGCTCGACTACGGCACCGGCGCCGTCATGGGCGTGCCCTGCGGCGATCAGCGCGACTTCGAGTTCGCGCGCGCCTACGGCCTGCCGATCCCGCCCATCATCGCTCAGAAGGACGACCCCCTCTACGAGCAGCTCAAGGACGAGCGCGACCTCGTGGTGACCGATGTCGACTGGGACCGCGCCATGGCGGCCGAGGGCTATCTCATCCAGTCGGGTCCCTTCACCGGCATGCTCGGGGGCAAGCACAGCCCTGCGGTCGATGCCATCATCGACTATCTGGGCGAGCGCGGCATCGGCCGCAAGACCGTGCAGTTCCGCCTGCGCGATTGGCTCATCAGCCGTCAGCGCTACTGGGGCAATCCCATCCCCATGATCCACTGCGATCAGTGCGGAGACGTGCCCGTGCCCTACGACCAGCTCCCCGTCCTTCTGCCCGAGAACCTCGATCTCGGCGCGGGGGAGACGCTCGCCGAGCATGCGCCCTTCTACGAGACCACGTGCCCCGCATGCGGCAAGCCCGCCAAGCGCGTCACCGACACCATGGATACCTTCACGTGCTCGAGCTGGTACTATCTGCGCTACTGCGATCCGCACAACGGCGAGGTGCCCTTCTCCAAGGCATCCGTCGACCACTGGATGCCCGTCGATAACTATATCGGCGGCATCGAGCACGCCATCCTGCACCTGCTCTATTCGCGCTTCTGGACCAAGGTCATGCGCGACATGGGCATGATCGACATCGACGAGCCGTTCGCCAACCTGCTCTGCCAGGGCATGGTGAAGGATGCCAACGGCGAGACCATGAGCAAGTCGAAGGGCAACGTCGTGCCGCCCTCGAGCGTTATCGAGCCCTACGGTGCCGATACCATGCGCCTGGCCATCCTCTTTATCGCTCCGGCCGAGAAGGACTTCAATTGGGATGTGGAGGCCGTTGCGGGTGCCAATCGCTTCATCAAGCGCGCATGGCGCACGGTGTGGTCGCTCTCCCAGATGGCGGATTTCGCCGCCGAGCTCGATCCGAGCGCGTTGCAGGGCGCTGCGGCCGAGCTGTGGCGCCGCCTCAACGAGCTCGGTCTGCGCTGCACTGCGGATTTCGATCGAGGCCAGTTTAACACGGCCATCTCGGCCATCATGGAGCTCGTGAACGATGCGAGCAAGTACCTTCAGGATACGCCGGCGGGGGAGCGCGCCGGTGCGCTGTGCGCCCGCGTCGCCCACGACATCGTCGCCATGCTCAGCCCCATCTGCCCCCATTGGGGCGAGGAGCTGTTCCATGAGGCGTTGGGCGCCACCGCGTCGCTCTACGACGAGCCGTGGCCCCGATTCGACGCGGAGCAGGCCAAGAGCTCCATGGTGGAGATCGTCGTGCAGATCAAGGGCAAGGTTCGCGGACGCATCAACGTTGCCGCCGACGCTTCGAACGAGGAGCTCGAGGAGGCCGCCAAGACCGCCGTCGCAGCCCAGATCGAGGGGAAGGACATCAAGAAGGTCGTCGTGGTCCCCGGACGCCTGGTGAACATCGTAGC
>JAWRJQ010000060.1:0-28221 GCA_040307385.1 Atopobiaceae bacterium | reverse complement strand
GGACCTCCTCGACGAGCAGGGAACTCAAGCGGCGCGCTTACGCTGTCAAGTGCCTGCTGCTCAGGCCGATCTGGACGTTCTCGATGTCCTTTTTCACCTGATTGTTGCGCCTGACCGCAACATCCGCCCAGACTGCCGTATCGGGTTGGGTGAATTGGGCGGATCCGAACCCGAGCACGGCACAGAAGATGCCGGGCAGGATTGCGAGCCCGAGGGTGGTTCCGATACCGCGCCCGAACGACTGGCTGAGTTTATAGCTGAAGATGACATGGATGACAAATGCCACGATCGCAACGCTGCTCCCGATGGCAACATGCAGGGTGTAGTCGGGAAGCGGGACGGCTGCCGGCGGCATCATCATTGTTGCCAGCGTCGTCACAAACACTGCGGCGTACAGGCTCATTCCGCACGCAATGACCAGCACCACCATCGCTATGTACGCTTTGGGGTTCCAGACGTGCTGGTAAAGCACGTACCTGCTGTACATGGGCAGGAACATCTTCCATCCCTGTTCCCCCATCTTCTCGTACATGCGGTATGTGCCGATGTAAAGGATAGCCGCGAGAATGGCGGCGATGATTGTGAGGATGAAGATGAAGACGGAAAACGTGCCCAACTCTCCACCTTGGGGTTGGTAGAGCATTTGGTCGACTCCCTGATATGCGTGACTTAGGTTCAAAAAAACCATATCGGCTGCTCTCCTCATGGTTTCGATAACGATACGACTTGCCCCAGCTTAGCAGAAGGGCCATCGGATTGCGGGCCGCTCGATCACATGCTTCACCTATTCGACAGCATTGCCCCGCCCGTCCTCATCCAAGGAAATCGGTTTCATTCCGATGATGGCGCCCCAGTCAAGGCACTCGATAGCGGTCGCAAAAGCGACCGGTCGCCCTGCGCGGCACGCGAGCCGCGCCCGCGGCGGGTATCATCGAGGTATGCGGCAAGGATGCCGAAAAGGAGGGCGGAGATGATACCTCTGCGCAAGAACGCTCTCTTCAGGCGCGTGCAGGAGCGCATCGCAGCCAAACGGTCGGCAAACGAGGACCGTGTCGACGGCAAGACCCCGCACCCGCAGGGCAGGAGTCGCTTCCACAGCATCGGACTCAAGCTCGTGCATGGCGCGCACAGCGCACGCCCGTCTCTGCGTGTACACTGGTGAGAAGGAACCCCGCGAGGCAAGGGAGACGACCATGGCACTACGCGATGCGGTCTATGGGGCGGCGGTCGGCGATGCCTTGGGCGTGCCGTTCGAATTCAAGGAGCGCGGCTCGTTCTCATGCACGGGCATGGTCGGATTCGGCACGCACTACCAGCCTGCGGGAACCTGGTCCGACGACACGGCGCTTTTGCTCGCTACCTGCGCGAGCATCAAAGCACAGGGCGGTCGGGTAGATGCAGCCGACATCCGCCTCAACTTCGAGGATTGGTTCTACGATGGCGCCTTTGCCATCGACGGGAACGTCTTCGACGTGGGCAACGCCACCTCGGCGGCTATCACTCGCGGCATCGGATGCGGCAGCGTCAACTCCAATGGCAACGGGTCGCTCATGCGCATCGCCCCGCTCGCCTATACACATGCGGACGACGACAGCATCCGCGCGGTCTCGGCCATCACCCACGCCCATCAGATCTCAACCGACGCCTGCGTGCGCTTCGTCCATATCCTGCGCAACCCGGATCTTGCAGCGCAGGCAGAGCTGCCCGAGGACATCGAGCACATCCCGTCGGACGGGTTCGTGGCGCATACGCTCCAGGCAGCGCTCTGGTGCTTCACGCACACCTCGACCTACCGCGACTGCGTGCTCGCGGCGGTGAACATGGGATCAGACACCGATACCACCGCCTGCATCGCCGGTGCGCTCGCGGGCGAAGTGTACGGCTATGATGCCATCCCCGACGAGTGGCTCTCCACGCTGCGCGGAAAGGATATCATCGAGTCCTGCCTGTTCATCTAGCGCCGAGAAAGACATGCATATGGAGACCATACCCAACAGCTGGGCTGCGCCAGCTCCGGTAAAAACCGCATTCTTCGACATCGACGGCACGCTCGCGCATCTCGGCGAGCCGCGACTCCTGCCATCCTCGATCCAAGCGCTCGAGATGCTCCGTGCGCGCGGCATCGTATGCTGTGCGGCAACCGGCCGCGGGCCGGCCGATATCGCGCAGTATCCCGTCGAGCTTTTCGATGGCATGGTGCTCTTCAACGGCCAGCTCTGCACGGTGGGCGACGCGACCGTCCGCGAAGCCCGGTTCACGACCGACATCCTCGACGCCCTGTTCGCGTTCGCGCAAGCATCCCGTCGCGCGATGACCTTTCAGAGCAAGCACAGGCTCTTCTCGACGCACCGCACCGATAATTTCTACCACGTGTATGCGCCGATGCTCGAGAACTTCCCGCTCAGCAGCCTGGAATCGATCTACGAGAGCGATGTGTTCCAGGCATCCGTCGAATGCATGCCCGGCGAGGAAGACGAGCTGCTTGGCCGGCTTTCCGGATGCGAGCTCGTGCGCTGGTGCCCCACCTTCGTGGATGTCATTCCCGTGGGCGGGGGCAAGGGCGCCGGCGTCGCAGAGGTGCTCGCGTACCTGGGACTTGCACGCGAGGAGGCCGTTGCCTTCGGCGACAGCCAGAACGACATTTCCATGTTCCGCGTCTGCGGCACGAGCGTGGCCTTGGGAAATGCCGCGCAAGAAACGAAGGCCGTCGCCACCTACGTCACGGATGACGTGGATGACGACGGCGTGTATCGCGCCTGCCTGCGCTTGGGGCTGATCTAGGCCTCGGAAGACCCCATCAGCTCGGTGATCTCGAAGTCGATGCCGCTTGCCGCCACCGTCTCGCGCGATCCGAACACGCAGATGCCGCTTCCTTGAGCGAGATCCGCGAGCGCGTCCGCGAGGGCGTGCACGTCGTCCGCCGTGGTCGCGATCATCTGGGAGCGGGTCTCGTCGCGCCACGCAGCATCGCGGCCTCGGAAGAAATCCCCATCCTGCCTGCGTGCCAGCGCGCGCGGTTTCACGGGCGCATCGTGGCCGGCAACCGCCGAGACGATGTAGCCCTCGAGCTCCTCCTGGCTGGGATTCCACGCCGCGAGCCATGCGGGCGCAGCTTCGTAGCGGCCGATGGTGCCGTCCACGTTGGGGTCGCGGTACGACCAGAACTGCATGGTGCCGTCGGCGTTGTGCCTGAAGCCCGTGCCGTATGCGCCTCCCTTCACGCGCACCTCGTTCCAGAGATAGTCGAAGGAGAGGGCGCGGGTGGCGACGGCCCAGCTGCCGCGGCTGCCCGCATCGCGCGGGGACGCCGGGCCCGTCTCGCAGACGAAGGCCACGTTGGACGGGGTGATGAAGGCCTCGTTGCGCACGACGGTCTCGGGCATCTTGAGCTGCATGCCGCCCTGCACGCCCTCGGCGAGTCCGAGCGTGCCTGCAAGCTCTTGGAACCGTGCGCGCATCTCGCTCGATCCGGCGAACGAGATCGTTGCCGCGTCCATGCGGAAGATGCGCTCGATCAAACCGGCGAGCTTCTCGCAGAGCGCGTCCTTGCGCTCGTCCCATGCGGCAAGAAGGTCCTTTAGGAAGAGGTAGAACGACACGCCGCCCATCTGGTCCGCCATGAGGGCCTCCGGCGAGAAGTACGTGCCCGCCCGCGCCATCGCCGCAGCATGGCCGGAATTGAGGTACAGCTGCTCGTGACCGATACGGCGCTGCTGGAGAATCGCGTGCATGCGATCGGTATCGTCGAAGAGCGTGGTCGCCCAGATCTCGCGCGGGAGCTCGGCCAGCGCCTCGAGCTTCTCGTACAGCGCGCTTGCGGAAACCACGAGCATCGACCGGACGGACGATGCGTCATCATCGTGCGCATAGGTCTCGGTGAAGAAGCTGAGCATGCCGAGGTTTTCCTCAACCGCCGTATCGAGCTCGGACGCGCTGCGGCGCTCCGTATCGAGTTTGCCGAGCAGGCTTATGAGCAGCCCCGCATAGGGCAGCTCGTCGAATGCCAGGCCGCTCAGATCGAAGTAGTGAGAGACGTAGGCGATGCCGTGGGTATCGATGTCATGCACGAGGTAGGGGAGCGCTCCCGCTTCCTGCGCGACAGGCTCTTCTGCGGCGGCGCTTCCGATGTCGGCCACCGAGAGCCTCGGCAGCTTGGCAAGATCCTCGGGCGCATCCTCGAGCTCCTGCTCGTAGCGCAGGGCGGCCACCTCGTCGATCACGTACTGCAGGTCGTCTGCGGACATGCCTTCCTTGATGCGCGCGAGCTCGGCAAGCTCTTCGGCGGCATCGCCCTCGGCAACCGGCACGAGGTCGATGAGAGCGGAGTGCGCGTTCTCGGGCACGATCTCGCGCAGCAACTGCTCGAAGTACCCGTTCGCAAGACCGTCTTTCATGCGGGCGAGCTCCTGCTCGTACCGCACGTAGGATACGGGGTCATCGTCATCGTAGAGCCAGCTCGACATGGCCGCCATGGCATAGGCCACGCCATCCGCCACGCCGAATTCCCGCTCGCGCAGGTTGAACTCGGCCTGCGCGAGCGAGGCGCGGAGCCGGTCGGCGGGGATGCCCGCCTCGGCGAGCTCGGCGCACGTGCTCTCCACAAGCGCGCGGAACTGCTCGGCCACGCCCGCCTTGGCGCCCTTGAGGGTGAACATGATCTGGGGCTGCAGCATCTGATCGAGCAGCATGGCCGAGAAGTCCTCGCCCAGGCCCGCATCGAGCACGCGACGCTTGAGCGGGGCCTCGTTGGATCCGCAGAGGGCATCGAGCAGGATGTCTGCCGCGAGCATGCGCTCCCGCTGGGCCGAGGTGCCGATGACATAGGCGAGCGCCACGCTGGCGTTTTCCGGGGCGGTTGCCATCTCGATCCTGCGCGTAGGCGCCGCCACGGGGGACTGCAGGCCGAGCGGGTTGGGGGCTTTGGCGCAGCGCTGCTCCGCCTGCGCGAAGCGCTTGCCGATGAAGGCAAGCTCGCGGTCGAGATCGAGGTCGCCGTAGAGGATGGTGTAGCTGTTCGCCAGATTGTAGTGGCGCGCGTGGTTGTCGAGGAACTCATCGTAGGTGAGCGTGGGGATGGCGCGCGGATTGCCGCCCGATTCGAAGCGGTAGGCCGTGTTGGGGAAGAGCGCTCTGCTGACCTCCGAGAAGAGCACGTCGTCGGGGTCGGAGGTGGCACCCTTCATCTCGTTCAGCACCACGCCGTTGTAGGTGAGCGGCGCATCGGGCGCCTCGAGCTCGAAGTGCCATCCCTCCTGCTCGAAGATGCGCGGGCGCCGGTAGATGGCGGGATGCAGCACGGCATCGAGATAGACGTCCATGAGGTTCTCGAGATCGGTCACGTTGGTCGACGCCACCGGGTAGAGGGTTTTGTCGGGAAACGTCATGGCGTTGAGAAACGTCTGCATGGACGTTTTGAGCAGGGTGACGAACGGCTCCTTCACGGGGAAGCGCTCCGATCCGCAGAGCACCGAGTGCTCGAGGATGTGGAAGACGCCCGTGTCGTCTGCCGGCGGCGTCTTGAAGCCGATGGCGAAGGCGCGGTTGGCGTCGTCGCAGGCGAGCCAGAGCATGCGCGCTCCGCTGGCATCGTGGCGCAGCTGGTAGGCGCAGCCCGACAGCTCGGGGATCTGCTCGATGGCGATGACGGTGAAGCCCTCGTGGCGGCTGCCTACGGCAAGGTCCTCGCGCGGCTCCAGGAAGGTGCGGGCGGTGTGGGTCATAGATACCTCCGTTGATTGCGTATCTGTCCACTGTAGCAGAGGGGCGGCGTCATGGTGCACAGGCACAGCTCCAAACGTGCTATGCTCTCACAATCTGGACAGGGGGTTCGATGGAGGAGAAAACCCGCGTGCGGCGCGGCATAGCGATGACGCTTCTGGGCGGGATGCTCTGGGGCCTCAACGGAACGGTTTCCGGCTACCTGATGGGCGCCTACGATGTCGATCCTCTGTGGTTCGCGTGCGTGCGCGAGCTGCTGAGCTGCTGGCTCTTCCTCATCCCCGCATGGGCCGCGTCGCGCAGCTCCCTGCACGAGGTCGTCTCGTCGCCCAAGAACCTCCTCTGGATCTTCTGCGTGAGCCTCTCCGCCATCCTCTCCTCGCAGGTTGCGTACATGAAGGCCATCTACTGGACCAATCCCGCCACCGCTACCGTCATCCAAAGCCTCGGTATGCTGTTCGTGTTGGCATACGTCTGCATCGCCGCCCGCCGCGCGCCGCGCAAGCGCGAGGTGCTGGGCATCGTCTGCGCCCTCGCGGGTACCTACCTGATAGCGACGGGAGGCAGGTCGGGCCAGCTCGCGCTGCCGGCATCGGGAGTGGTGTGGGGCGTTCTGCTCGCCGTCTCATATGCGTGCCTCTCGGTTCTTCCCAAGCGGGCCATCGAGCGCTTTGGGAACTTCACGGTCAACGGGCTCGCCTTCCTCATGTCGGGCCTCTCGCTCGTGCCGTTCGCGCGCCCGTGGGAGCACATGCCCGACTTCGACCTGGCGGGCGCAGCGCTTTTCTCCTTCTGCATCGTGCTCGGCACCTTCGGTTCCTATGCGCTGTTCCTCCAAGGTGCCAAGGATGTGGGGCCCGTGCGCGCCTCCCTGCTCGGCACCATAGAGCCCGTGACGGCGACCGTCGCCACGGTGCTCTGGCTCAAGACGTCCCTGTCCGGGGCAGATCTGCTGGGATTTGCGCTGATACTCGCCATGGTCATCCTCACCTCGCACGTCAACGAAAACTGACGGCGCGGAAGCGGCGCATGAACAAGCCGCCCGGAGGCGGCTCGATATGAATCTTGAGAATATGCGGTCGGCCAGCGGCAGCGCCGAGGATCAGAGCTGGTCGTTGGGCCACACGTAGAGCATCTCCGCAGCGCACCGCGCATACCAGTAATCGCCCGGCGGGCAGTAGCTGGCCGCGCCGGCGTAGGTGAGCGTATAACCGTATCCGTTGGCCAAGCCGCGCACGTGCGCACGGATGGAGCTGTCCCAATCGTTGCCGAGGTATGCGAACCAGCCCCAGGCATTATAGGGTTCGAAGCAGTCGTAGCCCTTGGAGCTCTCGACCGCGGCGATGGCGGGCGACCAGCGCGGATCCACACCGTAATCCCAGGCAGCCTCAGCAAAGGCGTAGCCGTAGCCTGCCAGCGGCGATCCGGCGAGGTAGTTGTCGATGCGTCCGGTCCACACCTCGACGAAGTACTCGCGGGTGTTGGTGTCGGCTGCGGAGGCGTCGTCTTCGGGCTCGCTGCTGGCGCTGCTTCCGCCGCCGGTGGCGCCCGTGTCCACCGAAGGGGGAACCTCGACGGCGGTTTCCTGACCGCTCGCATTGGTGAACGTTTCCTGGGTGCTCGCCTCCTCGATGGCGCGCTCGCGCTCTTCGCGCTCGGCGGCTTCCTGAGCGGCGACGGCGGCCTGCAGCTCTTCACGCGCGGCGACGGCCGCATCGAGCGCCTCCTGCGCGGCCGCGCGCTCCTCCTCGGCCCGCGCCATGTCGTCGGCCAAGGCCTCGCGCGTGCTCGTGAGCTCTGCATCGAGGTCGATCAGGGCCTGCAGCTCGTCGTTGTTGCGCGTTTGGATGATATCGAGGTATTGGAGCGTTGCGAGCATGTCGTAGAAGCTGTCCGCCGACAGAACCATCTCGATGAGACCCGGTGCGTCGCGCGAGACGCGGTACTGCCAACGGATGGAGTCGCTCGCACGTTGCCGCTGGTCGGGGAGCATAGCCTCGATCTCGGCGATGCGGTCCTCATTGGTTTCTATCTCGGATTGGATCTCCTCGATACGCGCGACGGTCGCATCGTATTCGTCGCTGCAGCGCACGACCTCTGCCTGCAGCTCTGCCATGGTGGCTGCCCGGGCTGTGACGGGCATGAAAAGAAGGACGCTCAGTACCATGGCGAGAAGCGCGGGCACGAGGATGGTCGTCCTGTGTCGTGGATAGTCGGCCAAGATCTGTCTCCCAAAAATCGTATGACGCATGGGGTATCAGTTTATCGCAGTTTTACCCGTATCACGGTTCTTCCACGATTTGAGGACATTGATGGAGTGCGGGCATACGAGGACTTCCAAGGGTATCATGAATGGCTGTTAGGGTCATGGCATCGCTCTGCGGGAGGTTCGCATGGACATCATCGAGGTGCTGAAAGCGGTCGTGTACGGTCTCGTCGAGGGCATCACCGAATGGCTGCCCATCTCATCGACGGGGCACATGCTGCTGCTCGATCAGCTCGTCAAACTCGATGTCTCCGATGCCTTTTGGACCATGTTCCTCGTGGTCATCCAGCTGGGCGCCATCCTTGCCGTGATGGTGCTCTACTTCGGGAGGCTCAATCCCTTCTCGCGCGCGAAGACGTCCGAGGAGCGCACGCGCACCTGGGCGCTCTGGGCGAAGATCGTCGTGGCGTGCATCCCCGCTGCCGTGGTGGGCATCCCGCTCGACGACTGGATGGACGAGCATCTCTCGGGACCCTTCGTCATCGCCGCTGCGCTCATCGTGTACGGCGTCGTCTTCATCGTTCTCGAGAACCGCCGCAACGCCCGTGCGGCCTCCCTATCTGCGGGCCGGCACCTTGCGCGAACCGATGCCTCGGCACCCGCCGACGCGCTCGCTCCCATCGCATCCCTCGACGACATCTCATGGAAGACCGCGATCGGCATCGGCCTCTTCCAGGTGCTCTCGCTCGTGCCGGGAACCTCGCGCTCGGGTTCCACGATCATCGGCGGCCTCGCCCTGGGGTGCACCCGGCCGGTTGCGGCGGAGTTCACCTTCTTCCTGGCAATCCCCGTCATGTTCGGGGCGTCGCTGCTGCGCCTGCTCAAGTTCTTCCTCGGCGGAAACGCCTTCGCCGCCGGCGAGCTCGCCATCCTCGGCGTGGGTTCCGTCTCGGCCTTCATCGTGTCGCTGCTCGCCATCAGGTTCCTCATGGGGTTCGTGCGCAAGCACGATTTCAAGCCGTTCGGCGTTTACCGCATCGCGCTCGGCATCGCCGTCATAGCCTTCTTCGCGATCGTGCGCTAACGGGAAGGGCGAGTCCGCCTGACGCACCTCAGGTTCCGATGCGAGGTTTTCGAGCCTGTTACAGGCGCTTGCCCTCTTTTCGCGTTCACGTATAGTTGAGAACTATGATGATCAGGATCATGTATAGCAGCGCACGTCGGTGCACCTGTTTCTAGCCCGAGCCGAGGGGCCGGCCTGTATGTAAAGGCGCGATGCTTCCCCTGAGTTCGGGCATACCCCGTCATGTGTTCGGCCAGGCTTTTTTATTGCACGGCTCTATCCACGTGTTTAGGCGCTGCGCTATGTGGGCATCATGAAATGTGCCCCCAAAAGAAAGGATGTGTTCCTATGAAGACAGCTAACATCAGCCGCCGCTCCGTGCTCGCACTCGGTCTCAGCGGTGCGGCCATGCTGGCCCTTGCCGGCTGCGACGGCGGAGAGCCTGCCGACGGCGGATCCGGCGACGGCGGCGAGGAGGCCTCCGATGCCGTCCAGATCGACGTCGAGGCATTCGACGCGCTCGTATCGAGCGGACCTGTAGCCGACGACGCGGCCATCGCTGCGAGCGAGTGGGCCACCAAGGTCAAGAACGCCGGCGTGTTCCGTGTGGGCGCTACCCAGACCTCCCAGCTCTTCTCGCTGCTCAACGAGGTCGATGGTCATATGCGCGGCTTCGATGCGGGCCTCTACCAGATGCTCGCCGGCTACATCCTCGGCGATCCCAACAACTACGATGTCACCCTCGTGCAGTCGTCCACGCGCGAGTCGGTGCTCCAGTCCGATCAGGTCGATGCCGTCTTCGCCACCTACTCCATCACGCCGGCCCGCCAGGAGGTCATCTCCTTCGCAGGCCCCTACTTCACCGCACATCAGGGCATTCTTGTAGCCGCCTCCAACACCGACATCAACGGCGTCGAGGATCTCGACGGCAAGACCGTGGGCGTGCAGGAGGGCTCCACGGGCCGCGCGCTGCTCGAGGAGTACGCTCCCGGCGCAGACGTGCAGGAGATCGGCACCGACGAGGAGCTGCGCCGCGCCCTCGAGCAGGGCCGCATCGACGCCTATGTGGTCGACGTCTCGCTGCACATGGGCTCCATGGTCTCCAACCCCGGCAAGTACCGTCTGGCCGGCGAGTTCGGTCCCGACGACAACTACGGCATCGGCCTGCCGCTCGATTCCGACGGCGTCGCCTTCGTCAACGAGTTCTTGAACACGGTCATCTCCAGCGGCCTGTGGACCCAGCTCTGGCAGATCTGCATCGGCGATCGCACCGGCATCACCGACGTCCCCGAGCCCCCGGTGCCCGGCGTCTAGGCACCGTTCGAGGGTCACGCATTCGTTTCGCGGCCCCCGCAGAGCAATGCCTGCGGGGGCTTTTCTTCAGAAGCGGGTGCAACCGACAAGAAGGAGGTGTATTCGTGGGCATTCAAGAGCTGTTCTCGACCTATGGAGAGAACTACCTGCAGGCGCTCGTGCAAACATGGTCCATGACGGCGATCTCGTTTTCGTGCGCGCTGGTCATCGCGCTGGCCATCACCGTATTCCGCGTATCGCCCATCAAACCGCTGCGTATTCTGGGCGATTTCTACGTGCAGGTCTTCCGCAACATTCCCGGCGTGTCGCTGCTGGTCATCATCATCTACGCGCTCCCGTATCTGGGGCTCACGCTCGACTACAAGATAGGAGCCATGGTCACCGTCACCATGGTGGTGGCGTCGTTCGCGTCCGAGAACCTCATGACGGGCATCAACACCATCGGCGTGGGCCAGATCGAGGCCGCGCGCTCGGTGGGCCTCTCCTTTGGGAAGATCCTGCGCCATGTGGTGATTCCGCAGGCGGTGCGCTCCGCCATCCTGCCCATGACCAACCTCCTCATCGGCACGCTGCTCACCACGGCGCTCGCCTCGCAGGTGCCACTCAAGCCGCCCGAGCTCACCGGCATGGTGAACTACGTCAATTCGCGCTCGGTGGGCGGCATCGGCGCCTTCTTCATCTCCGCTATCGGCTATGCGGGTACCTCGCTCGTGATCGGGTATGTGGGTAACCTCATCGACAAGAAAGTGAGGATCCTGCGATGAGCGCGCACGTCGTCTCCATGCGGGATGCCTTGTATGAGGCGCCCGGCCCCAAGATGAGAAGGCGCATCCGCGTCGTTACGATCTTCGCGCTCGCCCTCATCGCCATCGGCATCGCCCTCGTGGTGCGCCAGTTCCATATCACCGGTCAGCTCGATCCGCGCTACTGGACGCTGTTCACGCGGACAACCACCTGGGCGTTTCTCGCGCAAGGTTTTCTCGGCACGTTCTGTGTGGCGTTCACCGCAGGCGCCATCGCGCTCGTGCTGGGCCTCGTGCTCATGCTCGGCCGCATCTCCGAGGCGGCGTGGCTCTCAACGGTCTCGCGCCTGGTGATCGACTTCTTCCGCGGCGTGCCGAGCCTGCTTTTGATCTACTTCTTCTATCTCGTCATCCCCAAGTACGGCATCAAGATGCCCTCGTTCTGGATGATCACGCTTCCCGTGGCGCTCGCGGCGTCGGGCGTGCTCGCCGAGGTTTTCCGTGCAGGCGTGAACGCCGTGCCCAAAGGCCAGTCCGAGGCGGCGCTCTCGCTCGGCATGAGCGATTCCAAGATCATGTTCAAGATCGTATTCCCGCAGGCGCTGCGGATCGTCATCCCCAGCCTCGTCTCGCAGCTCGTCGTCGTGGTCAAAGATACCACCGTGGCCTATGTCGTGAGCTATCCCGACCTCATGCAGAACGCGCGCGTGCTCATCTCCAACTACGATGCGCTCGTGTCGATGTACTTCGTGGTGGCGATCATCTACATCATCGTGAACTTCGCCATCAACCAGTTCTCGATCTATCTTGCGCACCGCAGGGGCACCAAGATCATCTCCCGTAACGACGAGAATCCCGTGTAAGGAGCCTGAACCATGTCAGATGCCATCATCCAGATGAACCATGTGGACAAGCATTACGGCGCGCTCCACGTGCTCAAGGATATCAACCTCGAGGTGGCGCGCGGCGAGGTCGTCGTGCTCATCGGGCCGTCGGGCTCCGGCAAGTCCACGCTCTGCCGCACCATCAACCGCTTGGAGACCATCGATGCGGGCGAGATCCTCTTCGAGGGCACGCCGCTTCCCCAGGAGGGGAAGGATCTCGCCGCCGTGCGCGCGGAGATCGGCATGGTGTTCCAGAGCTTCAACCTCTTCGCCCATAAGACCATTCTCGACAATGTGACCATGGGGCCCATCGAGGTGCTCGGCACGCCCAAGGCGAAGGCGCGCGAAGAGGCTATGGAGCTGCTGCGCCGCGTGGGCGTCGATTCCCAAGCCGAGAAGGTGCCGGCGCAGCTTTCGGGCGGTCAGCAGCAGCGCGTCGCCATCGCCCGCAGCCTCGCGATGAATCCCAAGGTCATGCTCTTCGACGAACCCACGTCGGCGCTCGATCCCGAGATGATCAACGAGGTGCTCGACGTCATGGTGGAGCTCGCACAGCAGGGCATGACCATGGTCGTGGTCACGCACGAGATGAACTTCGCGCGCCGCGTGGCCAACCGCGTGGTGTTCATGGCCGACGGAGCCATCGTGGAGGAGGCGGCGCCCGACGAGTTCTTCGATCACCCCAAGAGCGATCGCGCGCGCGACTTCCTCAACTCCATCATGGGCCACTAGCACGACCTCCGGCATGGCCGTGATCGCACAGGTGCCGCATGGTCTATCCATTCGGCACCTTTTCCTCGGCGTGGGCCCTGCGGGGTCGAATTTGTCTGCCCGCATCGCTACACTCTTAAAGGGAAAACATGACGAGGAGCGTACATGGCAGGTTTCGACTTGGACAAGCTCAATGCACGGCAGCGCGAGGCGGCGTTGGCTACCGAAGGCCCGCTGCTCGTGCTCGCGGGCGCCGGCTCGGGCAAGACGCGCGTGCTCACGCACCGCATCGCGCACATCATCCACGATCTGGGCGTGAGCCCCTACCGCATCCTCGCCATCACCTTCACCAACAAAGCCGCGGCGGAGATGCGCGAGCGCCTGGAGGCCCTGCTCGGACATAGCGTGCGGGGCATGTGGGTGTGCACCTTCCACGCCATGTGCGTGCGCATCCTGCGCGCCGACGGCGACCGCCTCGGCTACACCTCCGGCTTCACCATCTACGATGATGACGACTCCAAGCGGCTCGTGCGCACCATCATGGACGACCTCGAGATCGACGCCAAGCGCTACCCCCTCAACATGATCCGAGGGTTCATCTCCGACGCCAAGAACCGCATGGTCGACGCCGACGAGTACGAAGCGCTCGCCAACATGCCGCACACCCGCGCGGCGGCCCGCGTGTACCGCGAGCTCGAGAAGCGCCTCGCCCGCGCCAACGCAATGGATTTCGACGATCTGCTCGTCAAGTGCTATGAGCTGCTGTCCAAGCATCCCGAGGTGCTCGCGAGCTACCAGGAACGCTTCCGCTACATCAGCGTCGACGAGTATCAGGACACCAACCACGTGCAGTACATGATCTGCGAGCTTCTCGCCCGCGCGAGCCGCAACATCATGGTGGTGGGCGACGACGATCAGTCCATCTACTCTTGGCGCGGCGCCGACATCGCCAACATCCTCAACTTCGAGAAAGACTACCCCGAGGCCAAGGTGATCCCGCTCGAGCAGAACTACCGCTCCACGGGCCACATCCTCGAGGCCGCCAACGCCGTGGTCGCCCACAACGTGAGCCGCAAGTCCAAGCACCTCTTCACCGATCGCGGCGACGGCGAGCGCATCCGCGTGTACCAGGCGGCCGACGAGCGCGACGAGGGCCGCTGGATCGCCTCGGAGATCGAGAAGCTCCACGATGCGGGCACGGGCTACAACGACATCGCCGTGTTCTACCGCACCAACGCCCAGTCGCGCATCCTCGAAGACATGCTCATGCGCGCCGGCGTGCCCTACCGCATCGCGGGCGGCACGCGCTTCTACGACCGAGCCGAGATCCGCGATGTCATGGCCTATCTCAAGCTGGTCGTCAACCCGGCGGACGATGTGGCAGCCGTGCGCATCGTCAACACGCCCCGGCGCGGCATCGGCCAAACCTCCATCGATAAGATCCGCGGCTATGCCGCCCGCAACGGGCTCACCTTCTTCGAGGCGTGCGAGAGCTGCATCGCCGAGGAAGGCCTGCTCACACCCAAGGTGCGCTCGTCCCTCACCGATTTCTGCCAGATCATCGAGACGAGCCGCCACATGGAGGGCGAGCTTGCCGCCGTGGTGGAGGCCATCATCGAGAAGGCGGGTCTCATCACGGCCCTGCAGGCCGAGTATTCCATCGAGGCCGAGAGCCGCGTCGAGAACATCAAGGAGTTCTTCGGCGTGGCCGCCGAGTTCGATGCAAACCACGAGCTCGCCGATGAGGTCGGCGGTGCCGATACGGGTGCGGAGGCGGACGCCCCGCAGGAGCCGCCCGCCGTCGCCGCCGCAAAGCTCCCGGCGTTTTTGGAGTGGCTGGCCCTCAGATCCGATCTCGATGCGCTCAACGAGTCAGCCACCGCCGCCACCCTCATGACCGTGCACTCCGCCAAGGGCCTCGAATACCCGGTGGTCTTCGTCGCCGGTCTCGAGGAGGGCATCTTCCCGCATCGCGGCACCAACGACGGCCCTGCCGACGCCGAGGAGGAGCGCCGTCTGGCCTATGTGGCCATCACGCGCGCCGAGGAGCGCCTCTACCTCACGCATGCGGGTGTGCGGCATGTGTTCGGCAGCGTGCAGGCCAATCCGCGCAGCCGGTTCATCAACGAGATTCCCGAGGAGCACCTCACGCAGGAGGGAATCGGCTCGCAGGGGTTCGCGGGCACGGGCTGGGACAAGCGCGGAGATCGTCACGGAACCTTCGGCTCGGGGCGCGGCGCCGCGATGTACGGAGGGCGTGTGTTCGGCTCGCAGACGCGTTCCTCGGGCGGAGCCAAACCGACGGCGCCCCCCATCAAGGAAGACGCCGCCAAGGCGGCGGAGGTCTTCGAGACGGGCGATCGGGTGTCGCATAAAACGTTCGGTCCGGGCGTGGTGCTCGGAGTGGACGGCGACGCCATCGAGGTGCGTTTCTCGCGCACGGGCAAGACCAAGAAACTGCTCAAGGGCTTCGCGCCCATCGTCAAGATCACCGGGTGAGGTAGGATGATCGCTGTCATCGGCGCCATGGAATCCGAGGTCGAGCTGCTGCGCGAGCGCATGCACCTTGCGGTCGAGCACGTCCATGCGGGCAAGAGGTTCTACGAGGGCACGCTCGAGGGCGTATCCCTCGTGCTCGCGGCGTGCGGCGTGGGCAAGGTCCACGCCGCATCCTGTGCGCAGGCGCTCATCGACCGTTTCCAGCCCACGCTGATCATCTTCACGGGCATCGCGGGTTCGCTCGATGCCCGCATCGACATCGGCGACATCGTCGTTTCATCCGATTGCGTGCAGCATGATTTCTTCGCGGGGCCGCTCGGCTGCGCGCACGGTCAGATTCCCGGCTTCAACGCCGTGGGCTTCGAGGCCGATGCGGAGCTCCGCGCCTGCGCGCTCGCCTCCATCCGCGCCGCGGCTCCCCATGCCCGGGCGTTCGAGGGGCGCATCGCCTCGGGAGACCGGTTCATCGGCGATGCCGCGCGCAAGGAGCGCATCGTGCGTACCTTCGGAGCGCTCTGCTGCGAGATGGAGGGCGCCGCGGTGGCGCAGGTTGCCGTGCTCAACGAGCTGCCGTTCGTGGTGCTGCGCGCCATCTCCGACAAGGCCGACGGATCGGCCGATATGGACTATCCTGCATTCGAGGTTGCCGCCGCCCATCAGGGTGCCGACGTGGTGTGCGAGATGTGCCGCAGGCTCGCCCGCTGAGCGCGGCCGGGCGAACCCCTAGTTCACGCCGTACCGTGCGTAGTAGGCATCGATCGCCGCTTTGATCTCGGGCGTGATGACGGTTCCGTCGAGCGCCTGCACCACGTCGCTCATGCTCACGATGGACGCCACGGGAAACCCGTACCGGTTCTGGATCTCGCCCTGGGCGCTCATGACGCCGTCCTTGCCCACCTCCTCGCGATCGAGCGAGACCATGAGGCCCACCACCTCCACATCCGCCGCTGCTTTGAGCTTGGGATAGGTCTCGTCGATGGATTTGCCCGAGGTGGTGACGTCCTCCACGATGACCACGCGGTCGCCGTCGTGGAGCTGGGCACCCAGAAGCTGGCCCGCATCGGCGCCGTGATCCTTGGCCTCCTTGCGGTCGGCGCAGTAGCGCGCTTCCTTGCCGAACAGCTCGGACAGGCCCATGCAGGTGACGACGGAGAGGGGGATGCCCTTGTACGCCGGTCCGAACACCACGTCGAACTCCAAGCCGAAGGCTTCATGGATGGCCTGCGCGTAGGCAAGGCCGAGCCGGTGGAGCTGGTCGCCGGTCACATAGGCGCCGGCGTTCATGAAGAAGGGCGATTTCCTCCCGCTTTTAAGCGTGAAATCGCCGAAGGCGAGCACGCCCGCCTCAACCATGAAATCGATGAACGCGCGTTTGTAGTCCTGCATGGAAACCTCCCGACGAGTGCGGACGAGCGCTATTCTAACGCGTGCGGGAAAGAGCCGTTTCGAGGATGCGGACGAAAGCGGCGAGACCCGCTTCGTCTTCGGGGGAGAAGCGTGCAGGCAGAGGGCTGTCGATGTCGAGAACGCCCCAGACGGCGCCGTTCCGATGGACGGGGATGACGATCTCGGAGCTGGAAGCGGCATCGCAGGCGATGTGTCCGGGGAACGCGTGCACATCGTCCACGCGCTGGATGCTGTCGGTGGCGGCTGAGGTTCCGCACACCCCGCGCTCCCAGGCGATATGGGTGCAGGCCGCCTTGCCCTGGAACGGTCCGAGCACGAGCTCGCGCGTGCCCGTCTCATCAGGCTGCACGAGGTAGAAGCCGGCCCAGTTGATGCCGTCGAGCGCCTCGAACAGGAGCGCCGATGCGTTGGCGATGAGGGGGAGCCATGCCGGCTCCCCCTCCGAAAGCGCCTCGAGCTGCGATGCAAGCAGACGGTAGTCCGTCGTGCTATGACTTGAGCGCATAGAGAACCTCTGCCTCGGGTTTTGTGGCGAAGTAGGAGGTGGGGTAGTTCTCATCGATCGAACGGCCCATGTAGACGTCGGTGCCCATGCGGTAGAGCTCGCCGATGCAGTAGATGGGGCTGTTGAGGGGCACGACATCCTCAACCAGACGGTAGCCGCGCAGCGTGGTTTGCGGCGTGCGGACCGAGGTGTCGCGGGCGGGAGCGGCGGGAGCGGTGGGCGCGGAGAGCGTGCCGAGCAGTGCGCCCAGCCCGATGTTGAGCATAAGCTCTCCCATCGCGTTGCCGTAGCCGTAGGCCGACCTGGGCACGCCGTAGCTGCCGGGAACGTGGCTTCTGCCGTACATGTTGCCGCCCATGAAGTCGCCGAGGCCGCGCGGCATGCCGTAGCTGGGACCCACGTTGATGTTGATCTGCGGACGACCCGAGGGGCGCGAAGAGCGCCCCATGCCGAAACCGCCGGGCTTGCCGCTCAGCTTGCCGCCCTTGGCGAACATGACGTTGCCCGGAACGGGGAGCGTGGAACCGTCGGCGCCCGCGCCTGCGAGGGCGAGCCCCGCGACGGGAACGGGGAGCAGCCAGTCGAGCAGGCGCTTGGCCTCGATGCCGAGCACCTCGGCGCGCTCGCGGATCTCGCCGACGATGGCCGTCGGGCCGCCTGCGGGCGCGTTGGCGGTGAGATGGCTCGTGGCGGCCTTGGAGAAATCGGAATCGGGACCCTCGATGTGGTTCGTCGAGTTGACCAGGATGACGTTCTTGCCGAACGATTTGAGATCGACGTAGACCGGCGTGTCGCACGAGGCGTCCTTGAAGTAGAACGGGTCGATGGAGGTCTCGTGGGCGATGAGCGTCTCGGTCTCCACGCCCGCCTTGCTCTCGATGCGGTAGCAGCGGATGTCGTAGTAGGCTACCTCGCGTTTGCTGTAGGGGGCGATGACGCCGGAGCTCTGCTCCGAGGTGCCTACGAGCTCGCAATAATGGCGGTGGTTCTGCGAGATGGCGCCGAGCTCGTCGAGGATCTCGACGGCATCGACGATACGGCTGGTCTTGGTGGCCTTGATATCGTTCGCCATCTGATCTTTGGTCTGAACCCCCGGGACGCCCGCTGCAGGCGCGGCAGGGGTGTTCGAGCTCGACCGCGCACTGCGGAGGAGCGAGATGGCGAAGAGCGCGAGTACGAGGATGATGATGAAGAAATAGAAGTCATCCATGGGAACCTACCTCGGAGTCGAATCTTGCGGAAGGAGGGGCATCAGGCGCAACGCGTCCGATGCTCCTCTCAACGAAACCCGTCGCTGAGGACTAGTCGAGGTTGAGCTCGGCCTTCAGGCTCGCGAGCTGGTCGTTGACGGCAGCCTCATGCTTGAGCTGCGCGAACTCGTCCTCATCGCTGATGATGATCTCGCTGGAGGCTATGCCGCTCATGGCGCCGTAGGCCTCGGCGGTGGCTTCCTTCTCGGCGATCTTGCGCTCGAGGGCATCGAGCTTGGCGAATGCGGAATCGGTGGTTGCGGACGTGATGGTGACGGCCGTCTTCTGGGCGGCGTCGGCCATGCGGGAGCGGGCGATGAGGACCTGCTGACGGCTGCGGGCCTCGTCGAGCTTCATCTTGAGCTGCTCGACCTGGGTCTTGAGGGAGTCGACGTTCGCGGTGATCTGATCGTAGTTGGCCTGAAGATTGGCGATCTGCTGGTCGACGCCCACCTTGGCGTCGAGAGCCTTCTTGGCGAGGGCCTCGTTGCCGGCCTTGAGCGCGAGCTTGGCCTTGTCGTTCCAGTCGGCGGCAGCGGCCTTTGCATCGGCGAGCTCCATGGCGGCGACCTTCTGGGAGCCCATGGCCTGGCCGAGGGCCTTGGTCGCGTCATCGACCTGGTTGTCCATCTCGATGATCAGCTGTTTGACCATCTTCTCGGGATCTTCGGCCTTGTCGATGAGGTCGTTGATATTGGCCTGCAGGATGTCGCCGATACGAGTGAAAATGCCCATCTTCGTACCTTTCTCACGGGGTTGACCCTTCTACCTTGTCGTCACCGTTCCGAGGGTTTTTCAAACATCGGAAGGCGATGCTACCGCAGAAGACCATACCATGCCATCATGGGTACGCATCCCATAAAACGCCCAGCGGCACAAATGAGACCGCTTGGACTATCATCGTATAGATTCGAGAGTACCGAGGAGGTTTGCTTCATGGAGCGCACGACCATCGCACGTCTGTATGCAGACGCCCAGATCCTGGGCGGGTCCACCGTCACCGTATGCGGGTGGGTCCGTTCGATCCGGGATATGAAGAACTTCGGCTTCGTCATGCTCAACGACGGCAGCTGCTTCAAGGACCTGCAGGTGGTCATGAGCCGCGAGACGCTTGCCAACTACGATGAGATCGCCTCCCAGGGCATCTCGGCGGCCCTGATCGTGACGGGCGAGCTCAAGCTCACGCCCGAGGCTCCGCAGCCCTTCGAGCTGCAGGCAAACGCCATCGCGGTGGAGGGCGAGAGCGCCGAGGACTATCCGCTGCAGAAGAAGCGCACCTCCATCGAGTTCCTCCGCTCCATTCAGCATCTCCGTCCGCGCTCCAACCTCTTCCGCGCGGTGTTCCGCGTGCGCAGCGCGGCCGCCTTCGCCATCCACGAGTTCTTCCAAGGCCTCGGCTACGTGTATGTGAACACGCCCATCATCACCTCCTCCGACGCCGAGGGCGCGGGCGAGATGTTCCGCGTCACCACCATCGACCCGGCGCATGCGCCCCTCACCGAGGACGGCGAGGTGGACTGGAGCCGCGACTTCTTCGGCAGCGCAACCAACCTCACCGTGTCGGGCCAGCTGCAGGCCGAGAGCTTCGCCACGGCGTTCGGCAGCGTCTACACCTTCGGGCCCACGTTCCGTGCCGAGAACTCCAACACGCGTCGCCACGCCGCCGAGTTTTGGATGATCGAGCCCGAGATCGCCTTCGCCGACCTCGAGGACGACATGCAGGTGGCCGAGGCCATGCTCAAGTTCGTCATCGGCGCTGTTATGGAGCGCTGCCCCGACGAGCTCGACATGTTCAACCGCTTCGTCGACAAGGGCCTGCTCGAGCGCCTGACGCACGTGGTCTCCTCCGATTTCGCGCGCGTCACCTACACCGAGGCCATCGAGATCCTGCGCGCCGCAGCTGCCGCCGGCACCGCGTTCGAGTATCCCGTGGAGTGGGGGAACGACCTGCAAACCGAGCACGAGCGCTATCTGACCGAGCAGCATTTCAAGCGTCCGACCTTCGTCACCGACTATCCGGCCGCCATCAAGGCGTTCTATATGCGCCTGAACGACGACGGCAGGACCGTCGCGGCAACCGATTGCCTGGTGCCCGGCGTCGGCGAGATCATCGGCGCCAGCCAGCGCGAGGAACGCCTCGAGGTGCTCGAGGAGCGCATGCGCGGGCTCGGTTTGAATCTCGAGGACTACAAGTACTATCTCGACCTGCGCAAGTACGGCACCTGCCGCCACGCGGGCTTCGGTCTGGGGTTCGAGCGCCTGGTGATGTACCTCACGGGCATGGACAACATCCGCGACGTCATCCCGCACCCCCGCACGGTAGGCAACGCCGACTTCTAAGAGCGCGCGCCTTCGTTCTCGAAGACGATCTCCACATCGAGAGCGGGATTCTCGCGCGCGGCGATCATGAGCGCGAGCGCGAGCTTGTCGAACCATGGGGCGAGCGGGCCTTCGCCGCGCATGCGGATGAGCGCGATGAGCGTGCGCGCGGAGATGTCGCCCAGGCAGTCGAGCAGGGCATCGAGGTTGGCACCGTACGAGCGGGGGAACTCGAGGGACGAGGCCAGATAGGCATGCACCGCGCCCTTATCGGTGAAGGCGGCCTCGAACAGGGCGACGTGGCGTTCGGTCTCGAGCATATCAGGCCTCCTCACGCGGGAAGAGCTGCGTGAACGTATCGTAGTGGTCGTCGGTGTAGAAGATATAGCCGTCATCGGAGTAGACGAGACGCCGAGGGCCGCGATAGCCGCCCTCGTAGCCGATGTCGCATTCCTTCCACGTGCGGTCGGGATCGTAGCTCACGGGGAGCTCGCCCTCGATGTTATGGAACCCGCCGCCGCCGATGCTCATGCCCGGGCAGACATCCCAGAGGTTGCCCTCCTCGGCCACCCAGCCCTGACGGCGCGCCTTGGTCTTGGTGATGTAGTTGTCGGGCACGTCGCCGAAGACATGGATGTAGAGCGCCACTTCGTCGCACGACGTATAGGCGCCGTCGCGCTCCACGGATGCGCCGGTGACGGGATCGAAGGCCGCATCGCCCTCGATGACGATCTCGAGGGAGGGTTGCGGCTCGGGTGCATCGCCTGGACTCAGCTCCCGTCCACCGCGCACGCCGAGGCTGAAGGCAAGCGCCACGAGGGCGATGAGCACGATGAGATGGGGTACCCGGATCCTCTTGTTCATGGCGGCGGCTGCATCTCTCAACGAGGGCGAATCGACGCCCCCATTCTAGCGCACGGGCCGACCCTCATGCCTCGAGCGGCCAGACGGTCGCCCGCATGCAGGGCACCGAGAGCGCGATCGACAGCTCGCCCGCTACCGGGAACCAGCGGGTGGAGAAGACCGTCTCGCCGCCGTCGAGGTAGATCTCCACGCAGGAGCGGTCGATCACGACGCGGGCGTCGCGCGCGGGTGCGGGGAGCTTCACGGTGCGGGATACGCGGCCTGCGCCGACATCGGGATGGGAGAAGGATACCGAGAGCAGGTCGCCTTCAAACGATATGGCCAGGCTGCCGTCGAGCACGAGCGCGCCGGGCGCGTCCATGCCGACGAGCTCGATGTCGGCCAGATGGTCGGCGAGGACGCGCGTTCCGTCGAGAGCCAGCGCCGCTCCGCGCTTGCTCTCGAGCTCGCACACGGGCCGCTGCAGGATGCCGCCGTCGTCGGCGAGTGCAAGCTCGCGTGCCAGCGTGAGGCAATGGCACCAGGGCAGGCCGTCCGGAGCCGAGGTGCGGCCCTTGTCGAACGTGCCCATCCAGCCGATGAGGGTCGTCCTGCCCCGCTCATCGGTGAAGATCTGCGGCGCATAGAAGTCCCAGCCGAAGTCCCACTCGCGGAAGCGCGTCTCGTCCAGCGTATCGGTGTCGATGACGCGTCCGTCGAGCACGACGTAGCCGGCATGCCAGCGGTTGTGGCGGCGCAGTTCCTCGCTCGGCAGGCCCTGCGGGCACAGAGCGATGAACTCGCGTCCCGCGAGCACGCCCACATTGGGGCATTCCCACATGTAGCCGAACGGCTCGCGGCTGCGGATGGTGCGATGATGCTTCCAGGAGATGCCGTCATCGGAGCGAAAGACGAGCGCTTGCCCTCGGTCGCCCTGTTCGCGTGCGCCCAGCACCATCCACAGGCTCCCGTCCTGCTCCCACACCTTGGGATCGCGCACGTGGAGGGTGCAGGTGCCGGGGTAATCGGCGTTGCGCAGCAGCACGCGCTTCTCGGAGAAGACGAGACCGTCCTCGCTTACGACGAGGATCTCGTTAGCCTCGCGGCCTTCGTGGATGCGATCGTAGCCGCCCTCGTAGATGACGTTGCCGGTGTAGTAGAGGTTCATGCGCCCTTCGGGCGAGATCCATGCGCAGCCGGAGTAGACGCCCGTGCGGTCTTCGGGGATGCTCGGGTCGAGCGCTGCGGGCAGCTCCCGCCAGGCGAGCAGATCCTCGCTTACCGCATGGCCCCACGAGCGCAGGTTGCTCGCGGGCCAATCGCGGGTGTATTGATAGAACGCATGGTAGATGCCCTTGAAGAAGCAGAGGCCGTTGGGGTCGTTAAGCCAGCCCTGCGCGGGCGCTGCGTGGAAGGCGGGCCTCCACTCGGGATGGATCATGGGAAATCGCTCCTAACCGCAATTCTTGAACGTGAACGAACCCATCTCCCACGCGCGGCAGCTCTCGGCGGCGAAGGTGGAGGTCACGCAGAGCCGGTCTATGTCGAGCGGGAAGAAGCGGGTGGTGAGGGTGACCTCGCCGTCGTTGAGGTAGAACTCCACGAGGGAGGTGTCGATGACGGCGCGGATGGACTCGATGCGCCCGGCGGAAAGATGCGCCAGCGGGAGCCTGCGCACGCTGCGGAACCTGCCTGCGGGGGAGAGGAACGCGAGCTCGCAGGTATCGCCATGCACCATGAGCTCGAGATCGCCGTTGATCATGAGGCGTCCCTCGCCCTGGATGCCGCGGATCTCCACATCGGCGGTGCCGCCCGCACGCATGCCGACGGCGCCCTCCATCGAGAACATGTCGTAGGACGACGACCCGATGGTGCCGGTGGACCCGCGTGCGGCCTCGGCGGAGAAGGGCACCTCATCGCCCCTGAGCGCCTCCATCTCGGCGACTGGCCGCTGGCAGATGCGCCCCGCACCGTTCAGGCTGAGTTCGCGCGGCATGGTGAGGGTGTGCGACCATTCGCGCGTGGGGACATCGTATTGGGTGTCGATGTCGGGCAGGCCCACCCATCCCACGAGGATGGCGCGACCCTGCTCGTCGGTGAAGATCTGCGGCGCGTAGAAATCGAAGCCGTAGTCGAGTTCCACGAAGGTGCTCTCATCGATGCAGGGATAGGGGCCTTCTGCCTCGGCAAGGCCGGGGTCGGCGCCCATGAGGTCGATGACGCGCCCGTCGATGGGGAAGTAGCCTGAGTTGTAGATATTCTGGAGGGAGAAGTCCTGCTTGGGCGTGCCCTGCGGGCACACGAACAAGAACTCCCTGCCGTCGAGCGTCACCACGTTGGGACATTCCCACATGTAGCCGAAGGGCTTGCCCGACGCTCCCGTGCAGCTGCCCTCCATCTCCCAGGAGATGCCGTCGTCGGAGCAGAAGAGCAGCAGCGCACCGTGGTCGTCCATGGTGCGGCAGCCCAGCAGCATGTGCCAGCGCCCGTCCTGTTCCCACACCTTGGGGTCGCGCACATGGTTGGAGCAGTAGGCGGGATGCGCCGCATCGGAGAGCACGAGGCGCTTCTCGCCGAAGGTGCGGCCGTCGGTGCTCGTGACGAGCATCTCGTTGGCGTGGCGGCCGGAGTAATCGTAGTCATGGTCGCCGGCTTCGAGCACGTTGCCGGTGTAGTAGCACCACATCTCGCCGTCGCGGATGACCGCAGAGCCCGAATAGGACCCGTTCTTGTCGAGCGGCATGTCGGGGAGGATCGCACCGCCCAAAAACTCCCAGGTGATGAGATCGGGGCTTGCCCAGTGGCCCCAGCCGTGGGCGTTGTAGGGCCAGCGGGGGGAGTACTGATGGAAGATGTGATACGTGCCGTCGAACTGGCAGAGCCCGTTGGGATCGGAGAGCCAGCCGATAGGCGTCTGAAGGTGGAAGTTGAGGCGCCAGTTGTGCTTGCGATCGAGATCGTATTTCATCGCCACGATATGCATCTCCTTATGCGGTGCGGTCATGGGCAGAAAAAAGAGCCCGGCCTAGAGATGCGGCCGGGCTCGATTGGGGGGGCGGTATCACTTGGTGACGGTGATGAGCTTCTCGCCGGCTTTCACGGCGCCCACGCTGGGCTCGACGGACGCGAAGTCGTCGGTGTTGGTGACGATGACCATGGTGGCGGTGGACTTGCCCGCCGCCTCGATGCCGGCGAGATCCGCCTCGATGAGCAGCTGGCCCGCCTCAACGCGATCGCCCTGCTTCACGTGCGCGGTGAAGGGCTCGCCGCCCAGCTCGACGGTGTCGACGCCGATGTGGATGAGGATCTCGATGCCGTCATCGGTGACGAGGCCCAAGGCGTGCTTGGTCTCGAAGAGCATGCCCACCATGCCGGTGACGGGGGAGTACACGCCGCCGTCGGCGGGAAGCACCACGGCGCCGTTGCCCATGGCGAGCGATGCGAACATGGGGTCGGGGGCGTCGGTCATGGCGATGGCCGTGCCGGTCATGGGGGAGGCGAGCACGCCTGCCGCATCGACGGCATCGATCTTATCCGCTACCGGCGCGGCAGCGATGGCGGGCGCTGCGGAAGCGGGAGCCTCGGCGGAAGTCGCTGCGACCGGCGCCTTCACGACGTCCTCTTCGCGGTAGAGCACGTTGGCTACGAGGAAGGCCACGCCGAAGGCCACGGCGAAGACGATCGTGTAGTGGATGGGGTTGCTCGTGATGAGGTAGCCGAAGAAGCCCGTGATGCCGTAGGAGATCGAGTTCAGGCCGAGGATGGAGGAGACCGCTCCGCCGGCTGCCGCACCGCAGATGGCGGCGGCGAAGGGCTTCATGGCGGGAAGGTTCACGCCGTAGATGGCCGGCTCGGTGATGCCGAGGAGCGACGAGATGCCGGCAGGCAGCGCGAGGCCCTTCTTCTTGGCGGACCTGGTCCTGAGGAAGACGGCCAGGCAGGCGGCGCCCTGGGCGATGTTGGCAGCGGAGATGATGGGGTTGAAGGGGTCGGCGCCCGTGGCCACCATGGAGGCCTCGAGTGCGTTGAACATGTGGTGCACGCCGAGGACGACCGTGAGCGGGTAGATGCCGCCCGCGAGCGCCCCGCCCAATCCGAACGGGATGGCAAGCAGGAACTGGAAGAAGTGCAGGACGAGCTCCTCGAAGGCGGAGAAGACCGGGCCGATGACGGTCATGGTCAAGATGCCGGTGACGAGCACGGTCACGAGCGGGGTGACGAAGAGGTCGAGCATGTCGGGCACGTGCTTGTGCAGCCACTTCTCGATCATGCACATGATGAAGACCGCTATGACGACCGGGATGACGTGGCCCTGGTAGCCCTGGAGCGTCACGTTGTAGAAGCCGAAGAGCTGGACTTGCGGAATGCCGCCTGCGGCGATGATCTCGTCCACGGCGCCGCTTGGGCCGACGAGCTGGTATGCGGCGCTGCCGAGCTTCTCGACGGCACCCGGGATGTCCCAGGCGTTGATGAGGCCGGTGTGGTTCATGATCATGCCGATGACGCCGCCGAGGAACTCGTTGCCGCCGAAGACGCGGGCAGCCGAGAAGCCGATGAGGATCTGCAGGAACACGAAGGAGGCGTTGGCGAAGGTATGGATGAGGATCCACCAGCTGTTCGCCTCGAGGGCGTGCCCCATGGCGTTGTTGAGGCCCTCGGTGAGGCCCATCAGAAGACCGGAGGCCACGATGGCGGGGATGATGGGGACGAAGACATCGCCGAGCGTCTTGGTGGCGCGCTGGATGATGTTGCCCTTGGCCGCCGCTGCGGCCTTGACATCGGCGGTGCTGCCTGCCGGTGCGCCCGAGAGCTTGACGAACTCGTCGTAGACCTTGTTCACGGTGCCGGTGCCGAAGATGATCTGGAGCTGGCCGGCTGCCTGGAACGAGCCCTTGGCGCCCTCGACATCGTCGACGGCGGCCATGTCGACCTTGGCATCGTCGGCGATGACGAGGCGCAGGCGCGTGGCGCAATGGGCCGCGGAGACGATGTTGTCTTTGCCGCCCACCGCGGCGAGCACTTGTTCGGCTGCATGCTTATGATCCATTGATTCCTCCTGACTCTGTGAACGTTCCCATACAGAAATACAAGCAATCTGCGTGCACTATACCATGATTTTATGGAATCGTTCTCACAAATTTAGGCGAATGGAAAACTATCTTCGAGTCAGATTATCGCGTGCTCGCGCGCACCATGACTTCGTAGCCCATCATGAGCTGCTTGGCCACCTTCGAGCTTTCATCGATGCGCTCGACCAGCATCTTGGCAGCTTCCTCGCCGCTCGTGCGGTAGTAGAAGCGCACGGTGGTGAGCGCGGGGTAGGAGATCTGCGAGAGAGGGCTGTTGCCCACGCCGGCAACCTGCACGTCCTCGGGTATGCGCCTGCCGTATTCGCGCAGGCAGGTGATGGCACCGAAGGCCATGTCGTCGTTGGCGCAGACGATGGTGTCGAGCGTGGGGTTCTCTTCGAGCAGGCGCTCGGCGCAGAGGTATCCCGAGTCGGCCGTGAACCCGCCGACGGCGAAGGAATGCGCGCCGAGATCGATGCCCGCGTCGGCGCATGCGTCGCGGAAGGCGGCGTGGCGCATCCTGCCGGCGGCCTCGTCGCTCTCACGCACGCCTATATAGACGGGGTTCTTCGAGCTTGCAAGGCATGCCTGCGTCATCTCGTACATGCCGTGGTAGTCGTCCTGGTAGACGCAGCACATGCCCGGAGCCTGCTGCCCGAGCACCACCACGGGGATCGAGAGCTCCTCGATCGTGCGCCGATGCGCAGGCGTGAGCACGGTGGCGATGAGGATGATGCCGTCCACCTGGTTGCGCTCCGAGAAGATGGAGAGGTACGCGAGTTCGCGGGTCTCATCGTTTTCGGTGGTGGCGAGCACGGCCTGGTAGTCGCGCTCGCCGAGCGCAGCGGAGATGCCCGCGACCATGCGGCTCACGGAGTTGGAGTTGATCTTGGGGATGATGATGCCCACGAGCTTGGTCTTGCCCGTGCGCAGCGTCTGGGCCTGCCGCGAGGGCACGTAGCCGGTCTCCTCGATGATGCGGGCGATGAGCTCGCGCTTCTCCTGCGAGACGTAGCCGTTGTTGAGGAAGCGCGACACGGTTGCGCGCGAAACTCCGGCACGCTGCGCGATGTCGTTGATGTCCACGTGCGCCTCCCTGCGATGCGAATACGATATGGAACCGTTCTCACAGTAGCGCGAACGAGGCTCGGTCCGCAAGGGCGGCGCGAGGAGATCTTGCTCGCGCCCCGATACCCTGCTCGCCCCTGGCACCAGAAGGGCTTATTCCTGCGGTTCCTGCCCCCAGAAGGCCCTATTCCTCAGGAATAAGGCTTTCTCGCGGCTCAAGGTGCAGGAATAAGCCCTTCTGGTGCCAGGGGCGAGCAGGGCAGGGTCGGGCTGAAAGAACGAAGAGGGCCCGCCGAAGCGGACCCCCCGTCGTGCGGTCGCAGCGCCCGGGCTATGAGTCCGTATCGGCCTCGCCCTGGCCTTCGTCTGCAGCATCCGGCTCCGCTCCGGCATCCGCCTCGGCATCGTCGCCGGAATCGACCACCGTGCCCGCCTCGGCCATGGCCTTGATGGTCTCATCGCCGTCGGCACGCGCGCAGTCCTTGCACGGACGGGTGAGGCCGTGCTCGTAGGCGGCCGCCGCATCGCCGGTGTAGATGTTGGAGGAGTTGATGATGTGATGGCAGTTGGGGTTGAGGTGGTACACCGTGCCGTGCTCGGTCCAATACACCGTGCCGTCGCC
>JAWRJQ010000059.1:0-8739 GCA_040307385.1 Atopobiaceae bacterium | reverse complement strand
TAGACGTAGCCCACCGAATCGTCCTCATCGTACTCGGCATGGATGCCGTCCTTGGGCGTGGCGAGGGCGATGCTGCCGCCCGCGATGCGCACCGAGTCGTTTGCCTCGAGCGCGTCGGACGCGCAGTCGATGACGAGGGTTCCTCCCGTGATCTTGAGATCGTCCTTGCAGCTGATGCCGTTATCGGTGGAGCTGATGGAGAGCGTGCCCATGCCGTTGATCACGAGATCGTCCTTCGAGAAGATCACGGCGTCGGGGTTGGCATCGCCGTCGGCGACGAACGTTCCGGTGACCGAGAGCTCATTGCTGCTGCTCTCTGCCGTCGTGACGAAAACCTTGTCGGCGGAGCGCACGTAGATGGCGGGCGCGTCGTCGTTGACGATCGAGACGCCGTCGAGCACGATCTGCACCTTGTCGGTATCCTCGGCTTCCACGTAGATGGTGACGTCGGTCGCAGCGCCCTGGATGACGTAGACGCCCTCGTCGGTAATAGCGATGTCCTGGCCGTCCTGAAGCGTGTGATAGACGGCGTTGGAGAGATCGGCGTTCTGCGTGAGATCGCGCTCGGTGAACAGGTCGGCTGCGGAGAACACGCCGCCCGAGACGCCTGAGAGCTCGGTCACCTGAGCCGTGTACGCGCCGTCCGCCGCAGATGCGGGATCGGACGCGGCTTCCTGCTCTTGAGCGCCGCGCTCGGCATCGACGGCCGTCCCTTCGATCGTGCCGGCGTCGGCATCGGTCGATGCGGGTTCCGGTGCCGAGCAGCCCATCAGCGCCACCGCGAGCCCCAGGCCCGCAAGCACGGCCTTCATGCTGGTCGTGGTCATAAGAACCATCTCCTTTCCAAAGATGTCGCTCAGGATGATGCCGCATGAACCTAAAGCGAACCGAAAGGATCCGGACGCCCCTGCGACCGGGACAGCCCTTCTCGGACGGCTGCATCCATGGTGCCGCAGCTTTGCCCTCCCCTGCACCTCGATGCCGGGCGTCGCCCCGGAACATCCCGAACGAGGCCCGGCCCGCTTTGCTACAATCATGTATGCGAAGCGGGCCGGACGACCGCGGGTGCTTCGGCACGTGAGGAAAGTCCGGGCTCCACAGGGCAGGAAGCTGGCTAACGACCAGGCGGGGCGACCCGACGGAAAGCGCCGCAGAAAAGAAGACTCCCGCTGCCCGCAGGCGGTTCGCCGCACGCGGGTGAGAGAAAAGCTGAAACGGTGGTGTAAGAGACCACCAGCATCCTGGCGACAGGGTGGCTTGGCAAGCCCCTTCCGGAGCAAGCGCAAATAGGAGCGCCATGGTGTGGCCCGCACTGCGCTCGGGTTGCGTGCTCGAGGCCTGCGGCAACGCAGGTCCTAGATAAATGGCCGTCCACGACAGAACCCGGCTTACAGGCCCGCTTCGCGTTTCCCTCGCCTCCCGATCCATCTCCCCGAACGGCATTCCTGTCGCAACCGGAACATGGTATCGTTGCTGTATGAGGTTTCGGCACGCGTATGGAGGAGTCCGTGGCTTTTCTCGGCATCGATATCGGGAGCACGATCACCAGAGCCGCTCTCATCGATGAAGACCTTCACATGCTTGCGCTTGCAAACGCGCCCACCAATATCGACGGCTCGCTTCAGGCCGCCATCGACGATGTGCGGGCTGTTTCGCGCAAGGCGCTCGACCAGGTGGGGTTCCGCATCGGAGCCATCGATGCCGTCGGGATCAGCTGCTCGGGCACGGCCGACGATGCAGACGGCTGCGTCCTCTCCCCCATCCTCCAATGGAACGAGCCCGTGCCGGTGCGCACCATCGCGCACTCGTATGTCTCGGCGCCCGTCTTCGTCACCAACGACGCGCAGGCGGCGGCGGTGGGAGAAGCCCATTACGGCGCCGGCATGCCCTACGATCGCTTCTCCCTCATCCGCATGGGGTCGTTCATCGAGATCGCCATGGTGATGGGGGCGAAACCCGTCGAGACGGACGCCCTGCCCGCCTCGGTAGCCACCGAGGTGGAGTTTTTGCACGAGGCGCGGGGGCTTGTCGATCCGGACGAAGGGCGCGACGGCGGCCTCTCGGGCATACGGCTGAACAGGATATCCTCATCGCAGATCATGGAGGGAGCGCGGAGGAAGCATCCCATCGCCCTCCACGCCACCGACTGGCTTGCCGAGCGCATGACCGAAGGCGTTGTGAGCGCCACCACCGAGCATGCCCCGCAGGCGATCATCATCTCGGGTGCCATGCAGCGCGACCAGCAGTACCTGGGCAGGCTCGTCACGCGCAAGCTCGCCCAGACGCGCTCCGCCATCGCCGGCATCCCCGTGGAGAGCGCCCTGCTCGGCAACGACGCCAAGGCGTTCGGCGCCGCCATCATCGCCCTGCAGCGGGCATAGCGGGCTGCAGGCCGCATCCGCCCCCCAGCTCTTAAACGGAACACTTGTTCTTGTTCGCCCCCTGGCCTATAGTTGGAATCGAACAGGTATTCGATTCATGGAGGGGGCCGTGGACACCTACACCAAGCTCGGCATTCTCGCCGAGGCAGCGCGATACGACGCAGCCTGCACGTCATCGGGCGTGGAGCGCGGGCCGAGCGCGGGCCGCATCGGCACGGCCTCGTCCGCCGGCTGCTGCCATTCCTTCACGCCCGATGGACGCTGCATCACGCTCCTCAAGGTGCTGCTCTCCAACGCCTGCTCCTTCGACTGCGCCTACTGCGTCAACCGCCGCTCGGCGTCCTGCGCCCGCGCCTCCTTCGCCCCGCGCGAGCTTGCCGAGCTCACCATCGATTTCTACAAGCGCAACTACATCGAGGGGCTGTTCCTCTCGTCAGGCGTCCTCGGCACGCCCGACGCCACCGCCGAGCACATGATCGAATGCCTGCGCATCCTGCGCCATGAGCTGCGCTTCAACGGATACGTGCACGCCAAGGTCGTTCCCGGCACGCATCCCGAGCTCGTGGACGCGCTCGGGCGCCTGGCAGATCGCCTCTCCGTCAATCTCGAGCTGCCCAGCAAGGGCTCGCTCGAGGCCCTCTGCCCCGATAAAACCTCCATGCAGGTCGCGCGATCCATGGCGCAAATCCGCGCGACGCGCGACGGCGAGGAGCGGCACCTGCTGGGCGCAGGCGCGGGCGGGCATGCCGAGTCCGCAGCCCTCGCGCAGCCAGATGCGTCATCCAGCGGGTCTGCTCCCCTCCCCGTGCGCCGGAACGGAGCTGCGCTCACCATGCGGCCGCGCCCGGCCGTGGCCCCGTCGCGCCGCTCGTTCGCGCCTGCCGGGCAATCCACGCAGCTCATCATCGGCGCCACGCCCGAGGACGACAACCGCATCCTCACGCTTGCGCAGGCGCTGTATACGCAGTACGACCTCAAACGCGTATTCTTCTCGGCCTATATCCCCGCAGTGGACGACGAGCGCCTGCCCGGCGGCGAGGCGCCCGTGCCGCTGCGGCGCGAGCATCGCCTCTACCAGGCCGATTGGCTCATGCGCTTCTACGCCTTCGCGCCCAACGAGCTCGTCACGCCCAGCGAGCCCTGGCTCGATCTCGATGTCGATCCCAAGCTGGCTTGGGCCTTGCGCAACATCGAGCGCTTCCCCGTGGAGGTGATGGACGCGCCGCTCGAGCTTCTGCTGCGCGTGCCGGGCGTGGGGCCGGTGGGCGCGCGGCGCATCGTCCGGGCGCGGCGGGGCGCGCGGCTCGGCTTCGACGACCTCGAGGCATTGGGCATCACGCTCAAGCGCGCACGCCACTTCCTCGTCTGCGCCGGCGCGCGCGACCCTGCAAGCCCACTCGATCCCGAGCTCATCAGAAAGAAGGTGGTGGAAGATGCCCGAGCAAGCGCCTATAACAGCGCACGGCGCCTCATCGAGGCAGCGCAGCCTCGCCTCTTCTAACGCACGTTCCGATGCGGCGGTGCCGCCCGATGCGTCCAATTCGGTCGATGCCGCGGTCCGCGCGCTCATGCACGCATGCCGAGGAGGCAGGTGCGCGTTGCTTGCATGCGAACCCACGCTCGAGGGGGTGCTCGCAGCCGTGGGCATCGCCTATCTCGCCCACGTGGACGAGGAGCACGTGCGCCTGACGAGCTCCGTCGGCGCACAACCCCAGCTGAGCGAGAGCACGGTGGGGCCCTTCGCCGCCGACGAGCGCACGATCGCCCTCGCAGGTCGCGTGTGGCGCGGCCTCGATGCCGAGGTGACCGCAGGCTGTCCGCGCGCACGTGAAAACCGTTGTCCGAGCAGCTGCGCGGGGTCGTGCGTCTCCAAGATACCCTATGCCTGCGCGGCGG
Source organism: Atopobiaceae bacterium (assembly GCA_040307385.1). GTDB lineage: Bacteria > Actinomycetota > Coriobacteriia > Coriobacteriales > Atopobiaceae > RUG721. The sequence continues at coordinate 4,462 of JAWRJQ010000059.1, read as the reverse complement.
ACGATCCGTCCATGCCCGAGGCGGTCCATCGCTATGTGCGCCTTGCGTTCAAGGCGGGGTCGGCCGTCTCCGCCATGACGACGCATCCTGCGGTGGTCGCGCTCGACAGCCTGGCCCGTCTCGTACTCAACGAATGCGAGCGCACGCGCCAGTTCGCGCGTTTCTCGCGTTTGGCCGACGGCTCGTACCTCGCATCCTTCAGGCCTGCAGCCAACACGGTGCCGTTCGTAGCGCGCCACTTTGCGCGGCGGCTCCGTTCCGAGCGGTTCTGCCTGGTCGATCCCGTGCACTGCGTGGCCGCGCTTCACGAGGCGGATTCCGAGCGCTGCCGCATCGTCTGCCTCGACCAGGAGCTCGCCGGCGAGCTCGCCGCACGCGACGACCTCTCATCCGACGAGCGCTACATCCGCGCCCTCTGGAAATGCCTCTACGACGGGCTCGCGCTCGAGGGGCGCGGCACGGCGGAGCGCGGCTACGACCTGCGCTCATCATGGATGCCCAAGCGCTTCTGGAGCGACCTGCCGGAGCTCGATCCGCGCAACGCCGTTCCCGGCCCGTATGTGCCCAAGCGCTATCAGGGCGTCCGCGCGGACACCTTGGGGAGCGGTCGATTGTAGGCGCACCCTGCAGGCGCGCGGCGGCGAGGTCGGCCGCCTACTCCGTGCTCATCCAGAGCAGACGCTCGGCCACGGTGTCGGTGGAGGCCAGCGTCATGTTGTTGATGAAGATGACGTCGTCCACGCCGTGCTCGCGCACGAACTGCGGGATGTTGTAGTCGGAGTAGCGGCAATCGAAGACGTAGACGGTCTTGTAGTCGTCCACGAGGCACGGCACGAAGGCGCAGCCGTACGACTCCTTGATGACGAGGCAGATCGGCCCCTCCTCCATCGTGGGGTTCTCGATGACGGTAAGGGGCTTGTCGCCGCCGATGAAGGCAGCGTACTTGGAACCCCGCGCCCAATCGCTCACATCGGTGATGACCTGCCAATCATAACGCGCGCCCGCCTCATCCCAGAAGACGAGCTCGTTGGTGCTCGTGGGGATGTAGGCGTCCACGTAGTCGGGATCGGCCTCCATCTCGCTCAAGCCCAGCGTGTCGTAGAACGAGCCCAGGAACGGCTCGAAGCGCATGCGCTCCCAATTGAGGACGTCCGCCGGCTCGGTGCCCTTGACCTTGCAGAACTCCACGTAGGCATAGTAGGCGCCGAGCTGCGTCCAGTGGTGGTCGGTGCGGAAGTAGAGGTACTCGTCGTTGTGCTCGCGCAGCGTATCGTACACGAACACGGGATGCACGTTCTCGTTGTAGAGGCTGTTGAAATAGCGGATGGCTTCGCGCGGGTCGGTGCCGCCCAGGCCGGCGAGCTCATCCTCCGAGAGCATGGCGCCCGAGTTGTTGGGTACGAGGATCGAGTAGACGTTCGCCTCGCCGGCGAGGTTGTCGGCACAGGTGTTGAGGGCCGTGCAATAGGTCTCGACAGCGGACTGCACGAAGTAGTACACGCTGTAGGCGGCCCCATCCTTCACATAGAGGCCCGCCATGATGGATGCCTGGATATCCTCCTGCAGGGTCTGGGCGGAAGGCACCTCGACGGGGCCGTCGTTCACGCCGGGCACCACCGCAGCATCGCCCGCAGCGGCGCTTCCATCCGCATCCGCGCCCTCGACCGGAAGGCTATCCGCGGCCACGTTGCCGCCCACCATCTGCATGGACGGCTGGATGCCGTGGAGGTTCTCGAGCATCAAGCTGGCAGAGACGAGCGGCTCGCGCAACGGATAGGTGTCCGAGTACCACAGGCCGAGATCGGTGAAGAACGATCCGTCGAGAAAGCCCTCGGTCGTGAAGGCGGGGAAGGAGGCGAGCTCGCGCTTCTCGACATCGGAGGTGGACGGGCGGAGGAAGAACAGCAGCCCGATCAGGGCGAAGACCGCGAGGATGCCCCCGAAGCCGAGAACGGAGTACAGGCGCATGTCCATGAGCGTGCGATGCCGGGAGCGGAGCCTGTCGTTCGACGAGGCCCTTCTCGTGCGTGCGCGCGTGCGATCTGCCATGGCCCCTCCCCTCTCAGAACTGGAAGTAGATGAACGGATTGTAGCTCGCGCCGGCAAGCGCGGCGAGCGAGATGAGCAGCAACAGCGGCGGCGTGAGCATCTCGAGCGCTCCGACGACGCGCACGGCAACGTCGCCTCCGCCGGCAACGGTCGAGAGCCGCCTCCGCAGCCAGGAGCCGAAGCCCGTGCAGGCGAGCGCCGAAACCGCCAGCAGGAAGATGTTCTGCAGGAAGGCGGTATGGACGGACAGGTTGAAGAGGCCCGCCCCGTTGAGGCCGATCATGCCCGCGAGCACGCTCGTCATCTCGCCGAAATCCTCGAACCGGAAGAGCACCCAGCCCACGAGCACCACGAGAAGCGCTGCGGCATGGCCTACCGGCTTGGGAAGCCTATCTCGGATGACGAAGCGCTCGAGCAGCAGGAAGGCCAGGAAATAGAGGCCCCAGAGGATGTAGTTCCAGCTGGCGCCGTGCCACATGCCCGTTAAGAACCACACCACGGCCATGTTGCGGACGTACTCCGCCTGCGAGCAGCGGCTTCCGCCCAGCGGAATGTAGACGTAGTCGCGGAAGAAGCTCGAGAGCGAGATGTGCCAGCGCCGCCAGAAATCCTGCACCGAGGAGCACTGATAGGGATGGTCGAAGTTTTCAAGGTAGTGGAAGCCGATCATACGGCCCATGCCGATGGCCATATCGGAATACGCCGAGAAGTCCAGGTAGATCTGAAGCGCATAGAAGAGCATGCCCAGCCAGCACCCGCTCGCAACCTGCGTGGCGAGCGCGTCGCCGCCGATGGGGAGGAGCGTGTCGGCCACGGCTGCGCAGGAGTTGGCGAGCACGACCTTCTTGGCAAGGCCGCATGAGAAGCGCCGCACGCCCTCGTAGATGTCGCGTTCGGACACGGTGCGCTTCTCGATCTCGTGGGCGACCGTCTCGTAGCGCACGATGGGGCCGGCGATGCATTGGTGAAAGAGCGAGCAGTACAGCAGGAGCTTCCAGTAAGCGCCCTGAGCGCGGATGGTGCCGCGGTAGACGTCCGCCACGTAGCTGATGAGCTGGAACGTGTAGAACGAGATGCCGATGGGCAGCACGATCTGGGGGACGTCGGCGGGCACGCCCGCAAGGGCATGGGTGCCGGTGAGGATCCACGTCCAGTATTTGAAGTAGCCGAGCAGACCGAGCAGGCAGGCAAGCTCGACGATGAGCCAGATGCGGCGCGCGGAACCCTTCGATCCCGCGATGCGCAGGGCGCAGAACCAGCTGACAAGGGCTTCGAAGCAGATGAGCAGCACATAGCGCGGGCCGCCCCAGGCATAGAACACGAGCGACGACGCGAGCAGGACGGGATTTTTAAAGCGCATGGGAACCGCCAGGTAGGCGGCCATATGCAGCGGGAAGAAGATGAGAAGGAACGCGAAGCTCGAAAAGACCACGGCGTCGACCCTCCTCAGCGATCCATGCGGGCAGTTACGATGCGCGAGACCATGCGCACGCCAGCATCATACCATGCGTCGCCGCATAGCCCGAATCCGGAATAGGGAAGCGGACTCGTTCAGATCGGTCCGTCAGCGTTGGGTTTTATATCGTCCGTCGATCAGCCCCACCATGTCTTCGGTATCAGCCGCATCATACGGTTTAATGATTACATGGGCATGTCTTTAAACCGTGGGATCGCACGAGAAACCAAAATAGGTCGGGCGGTGCCCTCAGAGTCCGCCCGCTTCCCTTTTAGCGCGGAAGGGAGCTCGGAGATGGCTGGGAACACGCTTGCCGGTACGGGACGGGATCGTGCGGGAGGGTTTTGGCGCGCAGCGTCCGCATGCTGCGACTTCGGAAGACGTCTCTGCCTACTCGCATCGGCTGTCTGCGTCATCGCGCCCATCGCCTCCCATATCGTATCCCCGCCGACCGATTTCGGCCACGCGATGGCCCTCCTGATGATGTGCGTCCAAGGCCTGGCCTTCTACCTTCTGTGCGCGGCACTCCTCTACAGCATGGGCGGGGTCGCACAGGCCGCCGGCCTCCCCAAGGGCTTCGAGGGCAGATGGACCGTGCTCGCCCGGCGGATCCGCGTGCTCGCCGCAGCGCTCCTCGTCGCCGCACTGGTCGAGACCGCCTTCGCTGCGATGCTGGCGGCCATCGCCTCGCTCCGATTCGCACAGGCCGAGTCCACATTCTTCCTTGCGGCCTTCCCGCTCTTCAAGCTCTGGCTCGGCGTCTTCGGCATCGGGGATGGGCAGGGCGAGATAGAAGCTCTGAGGTTGACGGGCATGCAGATGCCCATAGATGGCGCCGCGCTGTTCTCCTCGCTATCCCTCTTGGCGATCTCCTCCGTCTTCGATGCAAAAGGCAGGACGCAGTAGGCAGGGCTTCCCTCGCATGCAGCCTCTTTCGGCACGTTGAACATATCGCTC
>JAWRJQ010000058.1:0-13306 GCA_040307385.1 Atopobiaceae bacterium | reverse complement strand
AGGTCGGCTCGCTCAGCGCGCCGGGGTCGTCGTGCCTGCCCATGCCGTCTCCTTTCCATTTCAGATGCCGATATACCGTATGACGTTATAACGCTGTACATAATATATCGTCGGCCGTGATAGCTGTCAACGGGTTTTTTGGAAGATCGCACGTTTGGGCGGTGCTCCACGTCTACCACACGCTCAAGGGGTGTGCCTGAGCAGCCGCGCAGATGGAGAGGGTGCCGTCGGGGGTGCGCGCCTCGGTGAAGGTGCTGTTGGCGGCTTCGGCGCCCACCGCTTCGGCAAGCGTCCTCACAGCGATGCTCGGCCGGTTGTTCTTATCGGAGAGGTGCATGGCGACTACGGTCTCGGTGTCGCGCGTGACCAGCTGGGCGAGCTCGGCGGCGGCTTGGTCGTTGGAGAGATGGCCGCCGCTTCCGAGGATTCGCGCCTGCAGGAATGCGGGGTACGGGCCTCTTTTGAGCATCCCCACATCATGGTTGCTCTCGAGCGCCAGGACACGGCAGCCCGCGAGCTCCTCGCGCGCCGCATCGGTGAGCACGCCCGTATCGGTGCAGTAGCCCACGCGGTCGCCGTCGCACGAAAAGCTGTAGCCCACCGGATCCGCAACGTCGTGGCTCGTGGAGAACACGTTCACGCGCATGCCCGCGATCTCGAGTGCGTCGCCGGGCGCAACGAGCGAGAACGGCAGGCCCGCCAGGTAGCTCCGCGCCGCGATCGTGCCCGCCGTGGCATGAAGCGTGCCCGCGAACGTGGAGCAGAACACCGTGACGCCCGAAACGTGGTCCGAGTGCTCGTGCGTGAGCAGCAGCGCCTGCACGCGGTCCATATCGACGCCCAGCTCGGCGGCGCGTGCGAAGAGCGCGCGGCGCGAGATGCCGCAGTCGATGAGCACGGAGCCCTCGGGTCCCTCGACCACGCATGCGTTTCCCTTTGAGCCGCTTGCCAATATGTGAAAGTGGATACGCGCGTCCATGCAAAACAGCATAGCACCGCGCGCGGACGGCCGAGCGGTGTGCAACAATAGAGCAACCGAACAAGGAGCGGAGATGCCAACGGTCAGCCGGAGATATCCAACGGGGAGAAGCCCCTTCGAGCGGCCCAGCGGCGCGTCCAACGACGAGCTGCGCGCGCCCGTGGTGCTCATGGTTTCGGGCGGTGCCGATTCGACGGCGCTGCTCGTGATGGCGGCCACCTCAACCCTCGACATCGACGATGGGCGCGGCTGCTCCCGCATCGCCCGCGAGCGGCTGCACGTGCTCCACGTCAACCATCAGCTGCGGGGCCTCGAGGCCGATGAGGACGAGGAGTTCGTGCGCTCCCTCGCCGAGGAATACGGCATCCCCTGCACGGTGGAGCGCGTCGACGTGGCGGCTCGGGCTGCGCTCAACGGCGATAACGTGGAGAATGCCGGTCGCGAGGCGCGCTACGCCGCAGCGACAGCCCTCGCCAACGAGCTTTCGGAGCAGCTCGGCACGCCCCGCTCGGCCGCGCGCATCTGCGTGGCGCACACCGCGAACGACCGTGCCGAGACCTTCTTCATGAACGCCATCCGGGGCAGCGGCGCCTCCGGGCTCTCATCGATCCCGCGCCGCCGCAACCGCATCGTGCGCCCGCTGCTCGACAAAACCCACGACGATCTCTGCGAATACCTGCGCATGCGCGGCATCGTATGGCGCGAGGACGAAACCAACCGCGACACGCGCTACCTGCGCGCCTACGTGCGTCACAAGCTGCTGCCCGTGGTGGAGCGCCGCAACCCGCGCACCGTGGCGAGCCTCGCGTCCACATGCGACATCCTCTCCGATGAGGATGCCTTCATGGGGTCGCTCGCCTCGCGCCTGTTCCACGACCTCACGCGCAGGCAGGAGAGCGGGCTTCTCGCCCTGGACGCAGCGCGCCTCGCGGCGAGCGAGGTCGCCCTGGCGCGCCGCGCGGTACGCATGGCGCTGCTGTGGGTGGAGGCCGAGGCACGTCTCGAAGCGCGGCACATCAACCGCGTGCTCGAGCTCGTCTCCGCAGGCGCGGGTTCCGTGACCCTTCCCATGGGGGTGGATGTGCGCGTGGAGCACGGCCTGCTCTTTCTGCGCGCCCGCAGCGCAGACGCCAGCCGCGTTGCCGCATGGCTCGAGGTGCCCGGCAGCCTGGAGATTCCCCAAGGCGGCAGGCTTTCCGCGCGCATCATCGAGGTGGAGCATGGCGCGGATCCGGTCATGCTCGCCCGAGGGCGCGCGCACGAATGGGATCAGCGCTCGGTGCTGCTCGACGCCCAGGCATGCGGCATCGATGGCACGCTGGGCGGACGCCTCTGGGTCGATGCGCTCCGCCCCGGCGATATCGTGTGCCCGCTGGGCATGCACGGCCAGTCCAAGAAGCTCGCCGATCTGCTCAGCGAGGCGCAGATCCCCAAGCTAGAGCGCGAGCGCACGCCCATCGTGCGCACGGACGTGCGCGGCAACGTTGTGTGGGTTGCCGGAATCCGCATAGACGAGCGCGCCAAGTGCACGTCGCGCACCAAGCACCTGCTAGAATTGAGTCTGTTGTCGGCGGAGTAGGCACGAGGAATCAGGAGAAGATCATGCAGACCATCCATCCCGACGTAGAGCGCATCCTTATCGGCGAGGACGAGATCCGCGAGATCTGCGCACGGCTCGGCAAGGAGATCAGCGCCGATTACGCTGGAAAGAACCCGCTCCTAGTTGCAGTTCTGCGCGGGGCCGTGGTGTTCACGGCCGATCTCATGCGCAGCATCAGCTGCCCCATGTCCATCGACTTCATGGCCACGTCGTCCTACGGAAGCGGCACCACGTCATCGGGCACCGTGCGCATCCTCAAAGACCTCGAGACCAACATCCGCGACCGCCATGTCATCATCGCCGAGGACATCCTCGACTCCGGCCTCACGCTGTCGAACCTCATCGAGATGCTCGGCTCGCGCGGCCCCGCATCCATCGAGGTCTGCGCCTTCGCCGTTAAAGACATCGCCGGCTACACCCCGCCCGTCACGCCCAAGTACGTGGGCTGCCACGTGCCCAACGAGTTCGTCGTGGGCTACGGCCTCGACTATGCCGAGCGCTACCGCAACCTCCCGTACGTGGGCGTCCTCAAGCCCGAGATCTATTCGTAGGTGCGCTCAGCGCCGTTAGGAGCTCTTTGTGCCAGATCCCAACTACAACTTCGACCGCAACCCGAACGGCGACGATCCCCGCCGCCCCGGAGGCCCGTTCCGTCCCGACCCCCGGCAATCCCTGCTGCCCCTGCTCATCGGGGTCCTGATCATGATCTACCTCTTCACCTCGCCCGGTACCGGCGGCCTCTTCGGCCTGTCCCGGCAGGTGACCACGCTCGCCACCAACGAGTTCGTGCAGGCCGTCAATGACGAGCGCGTGCAGGAAGTCACCTACAAGGTCTCCGACGGCAGCCTCAGGGGCAGGTACTGGGATGAGGGCGAGAAGCAGACCGAAGACAACCTCGACGACTTCGAAAGCTCCTACGTGGGCAACGACAGCCTGCAGGAGCTCATGCAGGCGCACCCCGAGATAACCTTCAAGGTGGATACCGCCTCGGGCGGCCTGCTGCAGGGCTTCATCACCTCCGTGGTGCCCACGCTGCTTCTGGTGGGCGTGTTCATCTTCTATATGCGGCGTATCAGCGAGCAGAACAACCGGCAGATGGACTTCTCCAAATCGAAGGCGCGCACGAGCGCCCAGACCCGTCCCGCCACCAAGTTCGCCGACGTGGCGGGCATCGACGAGGCCGTGGAGGAGCTCGAGGAGATCAAGGACTTCCTCGCCGAGCCCGACCGCTACCTCAAGATGGGGGCGAAGATCCCGCGCGGCGTGCTGCTCGTCGGCCCTCCGGGAACGGGCAAGACGCTGCTCGCCAAGGCCGTCGCCGGCGAGGCGGGCGTGCCGTTCTTCTCCATCTCGGGTTCCGACTTCGTGGAGATGTTTGTGGGCGTGGGCGCGAGCCGCGTGCGCGATCTGTTCCGCGAGGCCAAGGAAGCGGCGCCGTCCATCGTGTTCATCGATGAGATCGATGCCGTGGGACGCCAGCGCGGAGCCGGCGTGGGCGGCGGCCACGACGAGCGCGAGCAGACCCTCAACCAGCTGCTCGTCGAGATGGACGGCTTCGAGGAGAACAGCTCCACCATCCTCATCGCCGCCACCAACCGTCCCGACATCCTCGACCCGGCGCTGCTGCGCCCGGGACGTTTCGACCGTCAGATCACGGTGGACCGTCCCGACGTGGGCGGCCGCGAGAAGATCCTCCAGGTGCATGCCAAGGGGAAGCCCTTCGAAGACGATATCGACTTCTCGCGCCTTGCGCGCCTGACCTCCGGATTCACGGGCGCCGACCTCGCGAACCTCGTGAACGAGTCGGCGCTGCTCGCCGCACGTAGGCGCAAGGCCAAGATATCCAAAGACGAGGTCGAAGAGGCCATGGAACGCGTGATCGCCGGTCCCGAGCGCAAGAGCCGCATCATCACCGAGAAGGAGCGCCGCACCATCGCCTTCCACGAGAGCGGCCACGCTCTCGTGGGGCATGTGCTCGCTAACTCGGATCCCGTGCACAAGATCTCGATCATCTCGCGCGGACGCGCCCTGGGCTATACGATGCAGCTCCCCGAAGAGGACCGCTTCCTCAAGTCGCGCGAACAGATCCTCGACGAGATCGCCGTCTTCTTGGGCGGACGCACGGCCGAGGAGCTCTTCTGCGACGATATCACCACCGGGGCGAGCAACGACCTCGAGCGCGCGACCAAGCATGCGCGCGAGATGGTCACGCGCTACGGCATGACCGAGGCGCTGGGCGCGCAGGTGTTCGGCGAGGCCCAGCACGAGGTCTTCCTCGGCCGCGACTACGCCAATCGCCAGGATTACTCCGCCGAGACCGCAAAGCGCATCGATGACGAGGTGGAGCGCATCATGCGCGCCGCCCATCAGCGCGCCCGCGAGATCCTCGAAGCACGCCGCGGCCAGATGGCCACCATGGCCGAGGTGCTGCTCGAGCGCGAGACCGTGGAGGGCGCCGAGGTCGAGGCCCTGCTCGACGATCGCTGGGAAGCGTATCTGGCCGGGCAGGGCGCCGCCGAGGCGAAGGCGACCGGGAAGTAGCCGGCCGCATAAAGACGAGCACAGCGATGCGGGCCTGCGGGCCCGCATCGTCATCGTGCGGTTGACAGGCGTCCAGCGTGCCTGTAGCATATGTTGTACGTACAACAGATTGGGGCAACGTATGGACGCCATGGTCACTGCACGTATGCCGCAGGGGAAGAAGGAAGCCGCCGCCCAGGTGCTCAAGGAGCTCGGGCTCACGGCGTCGCAGGTCATCAACGAGCTGTTCGATCTGCTCATCGCCACACGGAAGGTGCCGTTCGAGATGGGGGAGGGGCAAGAGAAGACTCCCGAGCAGCTCTATGCCGAGGCCGAGGCATGGGCGGACTCGTTTCCTTACGTCGCGCTCAGCGAGGAATGGAGGGGCATCGGCATCGAAGAGGCGCGGGCACTGCGCATCGCCGGCAGGTACGGCATCGTGTTCGATGGCGGGGATGATGGCGCGTGATCCACGTCTTTGTCGACACCAATGTGCTTCTCGATTATCTCGGCAAACGCGATGGGTTCTTCAAATCCGCCCGCAGGCTGATGACCTTTGCGTATATGGGCGTATACGATCTTTGGATGAGCGCCCAGCAAAGCACGGACCTCTTCTATATCCTGACGGAGGGCGGCAGGAAATCCAGAAGCGTTAGGGCCAAAGAGGCGATGGCCGCCCTGCTCGAGCAGATTCATGTTGCCAGTGCAACCGAGCAGGATATGCGCCGCGCGCTCGCCTCCGATGTCGCCGACTACGAGGATGCTCTGATTCTGAGCTGCGCCATGGGCGTGGGCGCCGATGTCATCATCACTCGTGACAAGGGTCTTGCGAACGGCCTCGTTCCCACCCGTACGCCCGAGGAGTTCTTCGTGTGGCTCAAGGAGCGCCATCGCATCGGCTTCGCCGAGATGCGCCTCATCGACGATGTGTGGGAGCGAACGCTCTAGAGTGTGCAAACCTCACAGCTGCGTTACGAAACGTGCCTGCACGCGTGGGCACGTCTACAATGGCAGCAACCGGACCGTGAGGAGCGCATCATGAACGAGCAGAGCTACGCATACGGGGCAACCAAATCATCGATCCGCGAGCTCGCGGCCTACGCGGCAGCGCGCAAGGCGCAGATCGGGGCCGAGAACGTATACGACTTCTCGCTGGGCAACCCTTCCATCCCCGCTCCGGACGAGGTGCGTACGGCCATCGCCCGCGCCCTCACGCTGCCGGCAACCCAGCTCCACGGCTACACGCCCGCCGCCGGCTTGCCCGAGGCGCGCGCCGCGATCGCCGCATCGCTGTGCCGCCGCTTTGGCGACGACGCCGCCGATGCAGAGGGCATCTACCTGTCCTGCGGGGCGGCCGCATGCGTTTCCATCTGCCTGAACGCCCTGCTCAACCCCGGCGACGAGGTCATTGTGCTCGCCCCGTACTTTCCCGAGTACCGCGTGTGGATCGAGAGCGCCGGCGGCGTGTGCGTCGAGGTGCTCGTGGATGAGAACACCTGCCAGCCCGATATCGCCGCCGTCGAGCGGGCCATCACGCCGCGCACGCGCGCCCTCATCGTCAACAGCCCCAACAACCCCACGGGCGCCGTGTACGGCGCCGAGGTGCTCGCGCAGCTTGCAGCCGCCACACGTCCGCACGATATCGTCTTCATCGCCGACGAGCCCTACCGCGAGCTCGTATACGGCGCCGAGGTTCCCTGGATTCCCGCGCTCTACGAGCGCACGCTCGTGTGCTACTCGTACTCCAAATCGCTCTCGCTGCCGGGCGAGCGCATCGGCTGGGTGCTCGTGCCGCCCGCGTTCCCCGAGCACGACCGCATGTTCGCAGCCATCGCCGGAGCCGGCCGCAAGCTTGGCTTCGTATGCGCCCCCGCACTATTCCAGCGCGTTGTCGCCGCATGCGTCGATGTGCCCGCCAACGTGGCAGCCTACGAGGAGAACCTTGCCGCCCTCACTGCTATCCTCGATGCGTGCGGATTCGAATACGTCATGCCGCATGGAGCGTTCTACCTGTGGATCCGGGCACTCGAACCCGATGCGCAGGCCTTCTCGGACCGCGCGCGCACGCTCGAGCTCATGGTGGTGCCGTCCGACAGCTTCGGCGTGCCCGGCTGGGTGCGCGCCGGCACCTGCGTAAGCCGCGACACCATCGACCGTTCGGCTCCCGCGTGGGAGGCCCTCGCCGCGAGCTATCGATAGGAGAATCCATGCAGCTGCTCTGCGATCCGCATACCCATACGCTCTTCTCGCGCCATGCGTACTCCACGCTGGAGGAGAACATCCGCGCTGCGGCGGCGCGGGGTCTCGAGCTGCTGGGCACAACCGAACACTACAGCGTCATGCTCTGGCCCGAGGATGACCCGCGCAACTTCCAGTACTATCGGAACTTCTCCGTGTGGCCGCGCGAGGTGGACGGCGTCTATCTCTGCCACGGCGCCGAGGCCGACATCGTGGATTTGGAGGGGCATCTCTTCGGCCACGACATCATGGTGGACCACCATTTCAGCGGCCGTGCCCTCAAGGATCCGCGCACACTCAAGGACATCGTGCTCAAAGACTGCGACTACGTCATCGCGAGCGTCCACGATAAGACCTTCTCCAAGGATGCCACGCAGGCGCAGGTGACGCAGGCATATCTCGGCGCGCTCGACGACCCCCGGGTCTTCATCTTGGGGCACATCGGCCGCACCGGACTCGACATAGATGTGGACAAGATTCTTCTTCATGCTCGTGAGCTGGGAAAATGCATCGAGATCAACGAGCATAGCCTGACGGGCGACTATGGCAGGAGTCCAGAGCGTTGCCGCGCCATCGCCGAGCGCTGCGCCGAGCTTGGCGTGCAGGTGGTCACGTCATCCGATGCCCACATCTCCTACGACGTGGGCAAGCTCGATACCGTTGAGAGCCTGCTCGACGAGATCGGGTTCCCCGAGGAGCTCGTGGTCACCCGCAGCCGCGATGCGTTCCTCTCGGCGCTCGCCGCAGCGCTATAGATCGATGGACAGCCCCACCGGGCAGTGGTCGGACCCGTATACCTCGTCGTAGATGCTCGCAGCCGTCACGCGATCGGCCACGTCGTTGCTCACCAGGAAGTAGTCGATGCGCCACCCCGCATTGTTGGCGCGCGCGTTGAAGCGGTAGCTCCACCAGCTGTAGGCTCCCGCAAGGTCGGGATGGCGTGCGCGGAAGGTGTCGGTGAAGCCCGCCGCGAGCAGCTTTGAGAAGCTCTCGCGCTCCTCATCGGAGAATCCCGCGTTGCCACGGTTGGGGCCGGGGTTCTTGAGGTCGATCTCCTCGTGCGCAACGTTGAAGTCGCCGCAGGTCACCACCGGCTTCTGCAACGCGAGGTCGGAGAGGAAGCCGCGATACGCCTCGTCCCACTCCAGGCGCGCGTCGATGCGCTTCAAGCCGTCCTGCGCATTGGGGGTATACACGTCCACGAACCAGTACTTCTCGAACTCGAGCGCGCACACGCGGCCCTCGTTGTCCGCCACGCTGCAGCCGATCTGGCGGATGACCTGCAACGGCTCCTCTTTGGAGAAGACCGCCGTGCCCGAATAGCCCTTTTTCTCCGCGTAGTTCCACACCTGGTGGTAGCCGCTCGTCTCGAGCGAGACCTGGCCTTCGGAGAGCTTGGTCTCCTGCAGGGCGAACACATCGGCGTCGAAGGTGCGGAAGATGTCCTCGAAGCCGGGATCCTTTTTGAGGACGGCACGCAGGCCGTTGACGTTCCACGAGACGAGGCGGAGCTCAGACATGGCAAACCTTTCCACAGGGGCTCGATCGCTGCGCTCCATTGTGGCATACCTGCCGTGCACGGGCTACCCGAACAGATAGTGCTCCACGCGCGGCCAATCGCGCTGCGCCTGCGCATATCCCATGTCATACGAGCGCAGCAGCTCGGAGGTTTTGATGGTGGTGCTCTTGACGGGCATGACGTCGGGGCGGATCACGAGCGCACGTCCCTGGCGCTCGAGCTCATCCACATGCGCGAGCTCCTCGTTATAGCGCTCGTTGCGCGTGAGCATGGCCTCGTACAGCAGCTCCATCCCATGGGAAAGCGCACGGTAGACGGCCTTTTCGCTCGCTGTGGGCGCCTTTTTGCGGTAGCCCTGCGGCCGTGTTGCCACGAAGAGCACGCGCTCGAAGCCCGCATCTTCGGCGAGCCGCACGGGGATGCCCGCGCCGCGCCCGAGCCCGCCATCGTACATGGTGAGCCCGTCGATCTGGATGGGGTGCATGAACCCGGGCAGCGTGGAGCTGGCCCGAACACGGTCGGCCATCGTGTGCGTGTCCGTCATGTCCGCCTTGCCCCATACCACGGTCTCGCCTGTCTCGGCGGCGAACGACTGGATGCGCAGGTCGGCGGGATTGGCCGAGAACGTGGCCCAGCTGAAGGGCATGTATCCGTCCTCGATGCAGCCCCAATAGTCGTAGTCGGCATTGAAGAAGCCGTTGCCCGCGAGGAGGCTCCGCATGCCGCCCGACTCGGGCGTCCTGCCCGGGAGCATGGTGAACGCCGCCTTCACGCGCCATTGATCGCGGCTGAGGTAGTCGACGGCATGGCTTGCACCCGCGCTGATGCCGCATGCAAAGGAGAAGTGCACGCCCTTGTCGAGCAACAGGTTGGCCATGCCGGCCGTGTAGCTCGCACGATACCCGCCGCCCTCGAACACGAGGGCGACATCGTTTACGTTGCAGACAAGCTCGCGCACCGTTGCACAGCCTTTCATGCCCGATACAGGTGATAGAGTGACGGTATCTATCCTAGCGGGAGGGGGCGCATCATGGCGCGGACGATCACCGATCCTCACAAAGCCGCCCAAATGCTCAAAAGCGTCACCGATGCGAGCGAGCGTGTGTGCTTCTTCGGCGGGGCGGGCGTCTCCACGGCGAGCGGCATTCCCGATTTCCGCAGCCCGGGCGGCCTCTACCGGCAGAAGTTCGCCTATCCTCCCGAAGAGATGCTCGGACACGATTTCTTCGTCTCCCATACCGAGGAGTTCTTCGATTTCTACCGCTCGCGCATGATCGCGCTCGACGCGCGGCCCAACCAGGCGCACCGCAAGCTTGCTCAGCTCGAGGAAGCGGGCAAGATGTGCGGCGTGGTCACCCAGAATATCGACGGCCTGCACCAGATGGCTGGTTCGAAGAAGGTCTTCGAGCTGCACGGATCGGTGCACCGCAACATCTGCACCCGCTGCGGCGCGACGTACTCGGCCGCGTGGGTCCTCGGCACCACGGGCGTGCCCCGGTGCGAGAGGTGCGGGGCGCTCGTCAAGCCCGATGTGGTGCTCTACGGCGAGTCGCTTGACGAGCAGTGCATCCTCGGAGCCATCGACGCCATCTCCCGCGCCGATGTGCTCATCGTGGGCGGGACATCGCTCGTGGTGTACCCTGCTGCAGGTCTCGTGCGCGCCTTCCAAGGCTCGGAGCTCATCATCGTGAACCTCGAGCCGACGCCTCAAGACGCCCAGGCAGACCTCGTGTGCGCGTGCGATATCGCCGCTGCGTTCGATTTTTGATTGCATGTGCAGGAACGCGCTACAATAGGTCCAGGCAAACGAAGCTGAAACCGTTCGGCGCTTCGAGCTCCGAGAAAGGCCCCACCACCATGCTCAAAGAGGGATACGCAATCTGGCAGTGCGGCGACCATGAGCTTTCGCTCACGCGCCCGCGCATCATGGGCGTGCTCAACGTGACCCCCGATTCCTTCTCCGACGGGGGAGAGCATCTCGATGTTGAGGCCGCCGTCGAGTACGGCCTGCAGATGCTCGACCAAGGGGCCGACATCATCGATGTGGGAGGCGAGTCCACGCGCCCGGGCCACACGCCCGTCTCTCCCGACGAGGAGGCCGAGCGCGTGGCGCCGGTCATCCGCAAGCTGCGCGCCGCCGTGCCCGACGCCATCATCTCCATCGACACGCGCCACCCCGCCGTAGCCAAACTCTGCGCACGTCTGGGCGTCTCCATCATCAACGACGTCACCGGGTTCACCGACCCCGCCATGGTGGAGGTGGCGGCCGCAAGCACCTGCGGCTGCGTCATCAGCCACTGGGATCGCGTGCTCGAGGAGAAGCCCGCGCGCAAGCAGGTCACCCTCGACGAATCCAAGCCGCCGCGCATGGTCCCCTCGAGCCAGCGTTTCACGCTTCCCGAAGAGGCTCCCATCATGCGCAACGTCATGGGCTTTCTGGGCGACTCCGCCCGCACCCTGCTGCGCGCGGGCATCGCCAAGGAGCGCATCTGCGTCGATCCCGGCGCGGGCTTCGACAAGGACGCCGATCAAGACGTGGTCATCCAGCGCGCCACGCGCTCCATGGCCTCGATGGGCTATCCGCTCATGTGCGCCGTGTCGCGCAAGCGCTTCGTGGGTGCGGTCTCGGGCGAGAAGGACGCCGTCGCGCGCGATGCCGCAACCATCGGCGTGGCGCTCTCGTCCATCGCCGCAGGCGCCCGCATCCTGCGCGTGCACAACGTGGCCGCCGCCGCGCAGGCCGTCAACTCCTACTGGGCCGTCAGCCGCAAGGACCCGCGCCAGGCGTTCATCTCGCTTGGCTCCAATCTGGGCGACCGCCTGGACAATCTGACGCGCGCCATCTCCCTGATCGACCGCATCCCCCTCACCTGCGTCGTGCAAGCGAGCCATGCATACGACTCCGTACCCGCCTACGGCATCTCGTCGTCGGTGGTCAACGCCGTGGTGGAGATCCGCACCGAGCTGCACCCGATCGTCCTGCTCGAGGAGCTGCTCAAGGTGGAGGAGGCTCTGGGCCGCGTGCGTCCTGCGGGGAAGGACGGCTTCGGCGACCGCATCATCGACTGCGACCTCGAATGGGTCGAGGGCGAGCGCCATGCCGGCAGGAAGCTCACCTTGCCGCATGCACGCATGGGAGAGCGCGACTACGTGATCCTGCCCATGGAAGACCTCATGCACAATCCGGCGCGCTTCTTCGAGTACGCCAACGCTCCGGTGGAGGTGCTGCCGCGCGAGCAGCGCGTGGGCATGGTCACCTCCGACCTCGGCCCGCTTTCGTGGGAATAGCCTTGGACGGCGAGAAGGCCTTCGAGCTCACCCTGCATCCTCAGGTGCCGATGCCCTATGTGCAGGCGCTCGCCCCGCTTGCCGCGCTTACGCTGTGCGAGCAGCTCGGTTCCGGTGCCGCCGTGCTCTGGCCGAGCACGGTGCTGATCGACGACGCGGAAGCGGCGCAGGTGACGGCACATGCCGGCTACGATGAGGGCATAGTCGTGCGGCTTCTGATCACGCTCGCCGCGCCTGCGCAGGACGCCGACCGTACGCGCCTTCAGGAGGCGCTGCGCGCCCGCGCAGATGCATGGGAGCAGGATGTCCGCGCGGGACATGCACTTGCCGGGCCGTTCGCACCGTTCGCCAGCGCGTACTTCGATCGGTTGGCCTACGCGGGGGAAACGATCGACGTGCTGTTTCCCAACGGGCGCGTGCAGGGCACGGCAACGCTCAAGGGCATCGATATGTGGGGACGCGTCTGCGTGGAATATGCCGATGGGCACGCGGCCGACTACGTGCCCGAGCAGGTGTCGGTGCGCCGCGCCCGCTGATGTGCGCGCCGTTCACGCCCACGGCGAGAAGCATCATGTCTTCCAGCAGGAGGATATTGCCTTTGCTCTGCCAACATGGTACACTTCCAAAGCTTGACTGTCTTGGCGCTCACCAAGATGAAGCCCCCGCCCTGGTCGGAAACCAGGGCACAGAGAAGGAGTCCTGCCATGAAACAAGGAATTCACCCCAAGTACATGGAGTGCACGGTGCGCTGCAGCTGCGGCAACACGTGGGTGACGCGCGCCACCAAGCCCGAGATGCGTCTCGACCTGTGCGATAAGTGCCACCCGTTCTACACCGGCACCCAGAAGCTCGTCGACACCGGCGGTCGCGTCCAGCGCTTCGCCAACAAGTTCGGTTCCGCCGCACAGGCACGTCTCGACGCCGCCGCCGCCTCCAAGGCCGCCAAGGCCGAGAAGGCCGCTGCCGCCGAGGCCGCCCGCAAGGCTGCTGCCGAGGCCAAGGCCGCCGAGAAGGCAAAGCGTGCCGCCGAGTACGAAAAGAAGGCAGCCGAGGCCCCCGTGGAGTCTCCCGCCGAGGAGACCCCCGAGGTCAAGGAGGAGGCCGCCGAGTAAGGCCGTCTGCGTTTGCACGCCAACGCACGAGTTCGAAGCGGCCCCCCGTT
>JAWRJQ010000057.1:0-10499 GCA_040307385.1 Atopobiaceae bacterium | reverse complement strand
TCTCTGCATGGAGGTGCGCCATGGCTCCCGGGTCGGCCAAACCCGGGTGGTGCGAGGCAAAATCCCCGCACGTAAACCACCGAGAGTTAAGGAGATCATCATGGCAAAGAAAGAGGCACCGGCCGCAGAAACCTCCAAAGGCACCGCACCGCGCCTGAAGGAGCAGTACTTCGCCACCGTGCGCGATGAGCTGCAGAAGAAGTTCGGCTACGCCAACGTCAACCAGATTCCCAAGTTCGAGAAGATCGTCGTCAACATGGGCGTGGGCGAGGCGGCCCAGGATTCCAAGGTCATCGATGCCGCCATCGCCGACCTCACCGCCATCACCGGCCAGAAGCCCCTCGTGACCCATGCCCGCAAGTCCATAGCAACCTTCAAGCTGCGTGCCGGCATGGCCATCGGTGCCAAGGTCACCCTGCGCGGCGACCGCATGTGGGAGTTCCTCGATCGTCTCATCGCTATCGCGATCCCCCGCATCCGCGACTTCCGCGGCGTCTCTCCCAAGAGCTTCGACGGTCGCGGCAACTTCTCCATGGGCGTCACCGAGCAGCTGATCTTCCCCGAGATCGACTACGACAAGATCGACCACACCCGTGGCATGGACATCACCATCGTTACTACCGCCCAGACCGACGAAGAGGGCAAGGCGCTGCTCGAGGCCTTCCACTTCCCGTTCAGGGCCGAGTAAAGGGCAATCAGGTCGCATGGCCCCTCGGGGCCGCGAGAAAGCAAGGTAAAGGAGGATTTGTGGCTAAGACATCGATGATCGTCAAAGCGTCGCGCGAGCCGAAGTATTCCACTCGCACGCAGAACCGCTGCCAGCGCTGTGGGCGTCCCCACTCCGTCTATCGCAAGTTCGGGCTCTGCCGCGTGTGCTTCCGCGAGCTAGCGAGCAAAGGCGAGCTTCCCGGCGTCCGCAAAGCTAGCTGGTAATCCAGCTCCAGGGGAGCTCTCGTGTCCAGGCGTTTGCGCCACGGGTGCACGCGAACCGGACATGCAGGTTCATCACGACCGAAGGAGAAGAAGGATCAATGAAAATCACCGATCCCATTTCCGACATGCTGACGCGCATCAGAAACGCGAATTCGGCGAACAAGCCCAGGGTCTCCATGCCCTCGAGCAAGGTTCTCGTCGAGGTCGCCCGCGTCATGTGCGAGGAGGGCTACATCGAGGGCTATGAGGTCGAAGACACCACGCCCCAGAAGACCCTCCACGTCACCCTCAAGTACGGCGCCCGCAATGCCAAGGTCATCAAGGGCATCCGTCGTATTTCCAAGCCGGGCCTGCGCATCTACAAGGGCTCCGCGGATCTTCCGCGCGTACTCGGCGGCCTCGGCACCGCTATCGTATCCACCTCACGCGGCATGATGTGCGACCGCGATGCTCGCAAGGCGGGCGTCGGCGGCGAGATCATCTGCTACCTCTGGTAATCGCGGCGAGAAGAAAGGAGACAAGATTATGTCCCGTATCGGCAAGCATCCTGTCATCGTTCCCGCCGGCGTCACCGTTGAGATCGACGGGCACACCGTGAAGGTCTCCGGCCCCAAGGGCACGCTCGAGCGCACCTTCACCCCCAGCACCACCCTCACCCTCGAGGACGGCCAGGTCAGCGTGAACCTCATCGAGGGCGTCGAAGACTCCAACGCGCAGCAGGGCCTGACCCGCACGCTCATCAACAACATGGTCGTTGGCGTCTCCCAGGGCTTCGAGAAGCGCCTCGAGATGACCGGCGTCGGCTACCGCGCCGCGCTCAAGGGCACCGATCTCGATCTCAGCCTCGGCTACAGCCATCCCATCCTCTACAAGGCTCCCGAGAACATCACGTTCGAGGTTCCCGATAACACCCACATCGTGGTCAAGGGCATTTCCAAGGAGCAGGTCGGCCAAGTCGCCGCCGAGATCCGCATGAAGCGTCCTCCCGAGCCGTACAAGGGCAAGGGCATCCACTACGAGGGCGAGCGTATCCGCCGCAAGCTCGGCAAGGCCGCCAAGTAGCGCCTTCCCAGCATATAAAGACCATCACCCCGTCAGGTGATGGCGAGGATAAAGGAGATTTGAATGGACAAGTTGCAGAAGAAGAAGGCAGGGCTCAAGCGCCGCCAGCGCCGCGTCCGCGCCAAGATCTTCGGCACGGCCGAGCGCCCGCGCCTTTCCGTGCATCGCACCAATTCACACATCTACGCTCAGGTCATCGACGACGCCGACAACTCGACCATCTGCTCGGCATCCACGCTCGATGCCGAGTTCAGGGCCACCGGCAAGCTGGGCTCCAACAAGGAGGCCGCCGCGTTCGTCGGTGAGCTCGTTGCAAAGCGCGCTATCGAGAAGGGCGTCTCCACGGTCACGTTCGACCGTGGCGGCCGCATCTATCACGGTCGCGTGAAGGCACTGGCAGACGGCGCCCGCAACGCGGGCCTGAACTTCTAAGGAGGGGTTAGCATGCCTCGTGAACGTAAGCAGCAAGCACGTCAGCAGGAGAGCGACCTCCAGGAGCGCGTCGTCTACATCCACCGCGTTTCCAAGGTCGTCAAGGGCGGTCGTCGTATGAGCCTCGTCGCGCTGGTCGCCGTGGGCGACGGCAAGGGCCATGTGGGTCTCGGCATGGGCAAGTCCACCGAGGTGCCTCTGGCCATCCAGAAGGCCGTCGACGACGCCAAGAAGAACATGTTCCGCGTCCCCGTCACCGAGGGCGGCACCATCCCCCACACCGTCGAGGGACGCTTCGGCGCTGGCCGCGTGCTCATCAAGCCCGCCGTCGAGGGTACCGGCGTCATCGCAGGCGGCCCCGTCCGTCCGCTCTTCGAGCTTGCCGGCATCACCAACGTTCTCTCCAAGTCTCTCGGCACCAGCAACGCCCTCAACATCATCAAGGCTGCCGCCGAGGGCCTCAAAGAGCTCTCCAGCCCCGAAGAGGCCGCCAGCCGTCGCGGGCTGACCGTCTCGGAGATGTTCGTCGGGAAGGAGAACTAGAAGATGGCCGATAAACTCAAGATCAAGCTCGTGCGCAGCGCTGCCGCGTCCGTCAAGAAGGACCAGAGCGCTACCGCCAAGGCGCTCGGTCTCCGCAAGATCGGCGACACCGTCGAGCAGCCCGACAACGACAGCATTCGCGGCATGATCTTCAAGATCAAGCACCTTGTCGAAGTTGAAGAGATGTAGAGGTACCAACATGCAGCTCAACGATCTCCGCCCCGCTGAGGGCTCGAAGAAAAACCGCAAGCGCGTTGGCCGTGGCGACTCCAGCGGCCAGGGCACCACGGCTGGCCGCGGCTACAAGGGCCAGCTCTCCCGCTCCGGCGGCGGCAAGGGCAAGGGCTTCGAGGGCGGCCAGCAGCCGCTCGCCATGCGCCTGCCCAAGCTCCCCGGCTTCACCAACCGCAACCGCGTGGAGTACGCTCCCGTGAACGTCTCGCGCCTCGATGCCCTCTTCGCCGACGGCGACACCGTCGACGGCGCCTCCCTCGTGGAGAAGGGCGTCATCAAGGCCGAGTTCATCCCCGTCAAGGTCCTCGGCGACGGCGAACTCGCCAAGAAGCTCACCGTGCGCGTGGACAAGGTCTCTGCCTCCGCTCGTGCCAAGATCGAGGCAGCAGGTGGAAAGGTTGAGGCGGCGTGCTAAAAGGACTCGCAAACGCGTTCCGCATTCCGGAACTGCGCAAGAAGATCCTGTTCACGGCAAGCATTCTGCTGCTGTACCGCTTTGGCGCATACCTGCCTGTTCCGGGCTCCCCGTTCCAGGCCATGCTTGCCGCATATCAGGCCGGTCTCGCTTCGAGCGGACCGCTTGCGGTGCTGAACCTGTTCTCCGGCGGCGCGCTCTCGCGCATGTCGGTCTTCAGCCTGGGCATCATGCCCTACATCACGGCTGAGATCATCATGCAGATGATGCAGGCCGTCATCCCCTCCTTGGGCGAGCTCGCCAAGGAGGGTGAGGCCGGTCGCCGCAAGATCACCCAGTACAACCGCTATATCACCATCGCGCTCGCCACGGTCAACGCCATCGGCTACTACTTCCTGTTCAAGAGCTATGGCGTCTCCTTCGCGAGCACGGGCGTGCCCGAGGGCGTCCATGCGTTCATCGTGGTCTTCACCATGGTCGTGGGCGCCATCCTCATCATGTGGCTCGGCGAGGTCATGACGCAGCGCGGCGTGGGCAACGGCATGTCGCTCATCATCTTCTGCAACATCATGAGCGGTCTGCCCTCCGCGCTCATCTCGTCGATCGCGGGCGCGGGCAACGTCGTGCTCACCGTCGTCACCGTCCTGGCGATCATCGCCATCATCCCGCTCATCATCTTCATCGAGCGCGGGCAGCGCCGCATCCCGGTGCAGTACGCCAAGCGCGTGGTGGGACGCCAGATGATGGGCGGACAGTCCACCTATCTGCCCATCAAGGTCAACACCGCCGGCGTCATCCCCATCATCTTCGCGAGCGCCGTGCTCTACCTGCCCGCGCAGCTGTCGGTGTTCTTCCCCAACGTCGCGTGGGTGCAGGCCTTCGCGGGTGCTCTGTCCGGCGGCTGGGTCAACTGGATCCTCTCGGTCGTCCTGATCGTCTTCTTCGCGTACTTCTACACCTCCATGGTGTTCAATCCCGAAGAAACGGCCAACCAGCTCCGCACCCAGGGCGGCTTCATCCCGGGCATCCGTCCGGGCCAGGCGACCGTCTCCTACATCAAGAGCACGATCGACCATATCACCCTGCCGGGCGCCCTGTTCATGGCCGCCCTCTCGGTGATTCCATCGATCATCTTCTGGTTCACGGGCAATCAGCTTGTGCAGGCCTTCGGCGGCACGTCCATCCTCATCATGGTGGGCGTCGCCATGGACACGCTATCGTCCATCGAGAGCCAGCTCAAGATGAGCAACTATGACGGGTTCTTCAAGTAGGGTTTTCGAGAGGGGAGAGAGACATGAATCTCGTTTTGCTCGGTGCACCCGGTGCCGGCAAGGGCACCCAGGCACAGAAACTCACCGCTGAGTTCGGCTTCGCCCACATCTCCACGGGAGATCTGCTGCGCAGCGCCATCGCCGCAGGCACCCCTCTCGGACTTGAAGCCAAGGAATATGTGACCTCGGGCCAGCTCGTTCCCGACGAGCTGGTCCTGTCGCTTCTCAAGGAGCGCCTCGCATCCGACGACGTAGAGGCCG
The DNA here is from genome assembly GCA_040307385.1 of Atopobiaceae bacterium. Classification (GTDB taxonomy): domain Bacteria; phylum Actinomycetota; class Coriobacteriia; order Coriobacteriales; family Atopobiaceae; genus RUG721. The sequence continues at coordinate 5,348 of JAWRJQ010000057.1, read as the reverse complement.
GCTTCATCCTCGACGGCTATCCGCGCAACACCGCGCAGGCCGTCACGCTCGACTCGGTTCTCTCCGAGATGGGCAAGAGCCTCGACGCCGCCCTGCTCGTATCCGTCGATGCCGCCGTCATCATCGATCGTCTCTCGCGCCGTCGCTCCTGCAAGGAGTGCGGATTCACCGGCAACGACACCATGGACGCGTGCCCGCGCTGCGGCGGCGAGATGTACCGCCGCGATGACGACGACCCCGCCGCCATCCAGACGCGCCTCGACACCTACGCCTCCAAGACCGCCCCGCTCGTCGAGTACTTCAAGGGCCAGGATAAGCTCGTTGAGGTTGACGGCGAGGGCGACGCGGATGACATCTACGTCAACGTGAAGAAGGTCCTCGGTCTATGATCAAGATCAAGACTCCCGCGCAAATCGAAGAGATGAAGGCCGCAGGGTCGCTTTCCAAAGCGGCCCTGCGCCGTGCCGGGGCCCTCGTGCGCCCGGGCGTCTCCACGGCCGAGATCGATGCCGCCGTCGAGAGCTTCATCCGCCTCCATCACGCCACGCCCACGTTCAAGGGCTACGGCGGCTTTCCCGGAAGCGTGTGCGCCTCGCGCAACGAGGAAGTCGTCCACGGCATTCCGTCGTCGTCGGTCATCCTGCAGGATGGGGATATCATCTCCATCGACACCGGCGCCACCAGAGACGGTTGGGTGGGCGACAATGCGTGGACTTTTTATGTGGGTTCTGTCTCCGATGAGGCTAAAGCCCTCTGCGAATGCACGCGCGATTGCCTCAAAGCGGGCATCGAGCAGGCCGTCCCCGGGAACCATCTCGGCGATATAGGCGCTGCCGTGCAGGAGCTTGCCGAATCCAACGGCTTCGGCGTGGTGCGCGATTACGTGGGTCACGGCGTGGGCCGCGTGATGCACGAGGAGCCGAGCGTTCCCAATTTCGGACGCTACGGCAGAGGCGTGAAACTGCAGGTGGGAATGGTAATCGCTATCGAGCCCATGATCACGCAGGGTTCGTATACCACCGTCACGCTTCCCAACCGATGGACGGTCGTCACCGATGACGGAGGCCTCGCGGCGCACTACGAGAACACCATCGCCATCACCGCGGACGGCCCGGTCATCCTCACCCAGGACGACGAGGGCCCCTGGTGCCCGATGCAGGGAGGCTACTAAGCCGCCGCCAAGCTGCAAAACGCTCGTTTTCCGCAGCTTGGACAATGGACCGTGTTTTGGTATGATTCTACGTTGCACTGCCGATTGTCAGAGAGGGTTGTAATTTGAGCAAGCAGGACGCCATCGAGCTTGAAGGCAAGGTCGTCGAGCCTCTGCCCAATGCCATGTTCAACGTGGAGCTCGAGAACGGCAAGACCATCCTCTGCACCATCTCGGGCAAGATCCGGATGAACTACATCCGCATCCTTCCCGGCGATAGGGTCGTCGTGGAGATCTCTCCGTACGACCTCACGAGGGGGCGCATCACCTACCGCTACAAGTAGGGGAGCGCTTCCATCCATACGGCATTTCACGCCTGCGGCTGGGCGAGCATATAGCGTGGGTCAGCTTCCACCTGATCCGCCACAAGAAGCACCGAATGTATCCTCGATTCAGGAGGGATAGCATCATGAAGGTACGTCCTTCGGTCAAAAAGATGTGCGATAAATGCAAGGTCATTCGTCGCCACGGCAAGGTTTACGTCATCTGCGATAACCCGCGCCATAAGCAGCGTCAGGGCTAAGAGAGGAGCTTCAGTTGGCCCGTATCAACGGCGTCGATCTGCCGCGCGATAAGCGCGTCGAGATCGGACTCACCTACCTGTACGGCATCGGCCAGAGCAGCGCTACCAAGATCTGCGCTGAGACCGGCGTCGACCCCAGCACCCGCGTCAAGGATCTCTCCGAGGACGAAGTCTCCAAGATCCGCGACTATATCGATGCAAACTACACCACGGAAGGCGACCTCCGCCGCGAGGTGAGGCAGAACACCGCCCGCCTCATGGAGATCGGCTGCTACCGTGGCCTCCGCCATCGCAAGGGACTCCCTGTCCACGGCCAGCGCACCCACACCAACGCTCGCACCCGCAAGGGCAAGAAGCGTCAGATCGGTGCTCGGAAGAAGGGCTAGGAGCAACTCATGGCACAGAAGAAGAATGTTCGCACCACGCGCGTCCGCCGCGCCGACCGCAAGAACATCGCCGTGGGCCAGGCCCACATCAAGAGCACGTTCAACAACACGATCGTCTCGATCACCGATCCGCAGGGTAATGTCATTTCCTGGCAGTCCGGCGGTACTGTCGGCTTCAAGGGCTCCCGCAAGTCAACCCCGTTCGCGGCGCAGCTCGCCGCCGAGGCGGCCGCCAAGGCAGCCATGGAGCACGGCCTCAAGAAGGTCCAGGTCTTCGTCAAAGGCCCTGGTTCCGGCCGCGAGACCGCAGTCCGTTCCCTTCAGGCCGCCGGCCTCGAGGTTTCGGGCATTCTGGACAAGACCCCCATTCCGCACAACGGCTGCCGCCCCAAGAAGCGCCGTCGTGTGTAGCTAGGAAGGATACGAGCAATGGCAATTGATAGGACGCCTGTCCTCAAACGGTGCCGCTCCCTCGGCATCGATCCCGTTGTCATGGGAATCAACAAGGAGTCCCACCGCAAGCCCAAGCAGCGCCGCCGCCAGGAGAGCGAGTACGGCCAGCAGCTTCGCGAGAAGCAGAAGGCCAAGTTCATCTACGGCGTGCTCGAGAAGCAGTTCCGCGGCTACTACGAGCTCGCGCTCAAGACCAAGGGCATCACGGGCGACAGCCTCATGACGATCCTCGAGACCCGTCTCGACAACGTCGTGTTCCGTCTGGGCTTTGCGCGTACGCGCAAGGAGGCCCGCCAAACCGTGCGCCACGGCCACATCGCCGTCAACGGCAGGCGCGTCGACATCCCGTCGTACCGCGTGAAGGCCGGCGATAAGATCGAGGTCGCCTCCAAGTTCAAGGATCTCCTCCCCATCAAGGAGGCGCTCATCCACACCGAGCACATGGCGGTGCCCGCGTGGCTCGAGGTCGATATCGAGAAGCTGGCCGGCACGGTCCTCTCCGTGCCCTCCCGCGACCAGATCGATCTGGTCACCGACGGCACGATCGACCCCCAGCTCATCGTCGAGCTCTACTCCAAGTAGACTGCGTGTATTGGAGGAAGCAATGTCCGAATTCGTCCGACCGCAGGTGTCGGTAGAGGAGATTCACGAGAACCTCGCGCGTATCAGCGTGGAGCCGCTTGAGCATGGCTATGGCGAGACGCTGGGCAATTCGCTGCGTCGCGTGCTGCTGTCCTCGCTCGAGGGCGCTGCCGTGCAGGCCATCGCCATCGACGGCGTGCAGCATGAGTTCTCGACCATCGAGGGCGTCCACGAGGACGTCACCGATATCGTGCTCAACGTGAAGGGCCTCGTGTTCCGCTCCATGGGCACCGGCGATGAGGCCGAGGCCTCGATCAACATCGACGGCCCCGCCACCGTTACCGGCGGCGACTTCGACGTCCCCGCCGAGTTCGAGCTCATCAACCCCGAGCACGTTATCTGCTCGCTGGGCAAGGGAGCGCATCTGGCCATGCGCATGCGCATCGGCATCGGCCGAGGCTACGTCTCCGGCGAGGACAACGAGCGCGACGGCGACCCCATCGGCGTCGTGCACGTGGATTCGCTCTACTCGCCCGTGCGCCGCTGCGCCAAGTTCGTGGAGGCGTGCCGCATCGGCCGCCACACCGACTACGATCGCCTTGTGCTCGAGGTTGAGACCAACGGCTCGGTCTCGCCGCGCGATGCCGTGGTGGAGGCCGCCAACATCATCAATCAGCACATGACTGCGTTCATGAACCTCGCCGATGCTGATGAGCTCGACGAGGAGCCCTCGATTTTCGCCGTGGGCACCGAGGAGGATAACGTCGAGCTTGACAAGCAGATCGAGGACCTCGACCTTTCGGTCCGCTCCTACAACTGCCTCAAGCGCGCTGGCATCCACGCTGTGCGTCAGCTGGTCGAGTTCTCCGAGAACGACCTCTTGAACATCCGCAACTTCGGCGTCAAGTCCATCGAGGAAGTCAAGGATAAGCTCGAGGCCATGGGCCTCTCCCTTAAGGCTTAACAGTTTAGGAGAAGCTAGATCATGAGGCACAACAAGAAACATGGTATGAAGCTTGGCACGGATGCGAGCCATACCAAGGCAATCAAGAAGGGCCTGGTGTGCGCCTTGTTCGAGAACGATCGCATCAAGACCCTCGAGCAGCGCGCCAAGGCTATCCGTCCCGATGTCGATCGCATCATCACCTGGGCCAAGAAGGGCGATCTCGCCTCCCGTCGCCTTGCCATCGCCAAGATGGGCAACGCCGATCTGGTGCGCGAGGTCTTCGAGAAGGCCGCGCAGGGCATGTGGGCCGACCGCAACGGCGGCTACACCCGCATCATGAAACTCGGCCCGCGCAAGGGCGATGCCGCCGAGGTGGTCATCATCGAGCTCGTGACCGAGCCCGTTCAGAAGAAGGCGAAGGCCGCCAAGAGCAGCGTCACCAAGGTCGCCAAGAAGGCCGCCCCCGCGCCCAAGGCCGAGGAGAAGGTCGAGGAGGCCGCTGCGGAGGAGGCTCCCGTCGAGGAGACGCCCGCCGAGGAGACCGCCGAGTAGCTTCAAGCTCCGCTTTGCGCGGATGCCAGAGGCTTCCTCATAGGGAATCCCGGTACTGCAACGTTATGCTGAGATGGCATAGCCAGAACGATGGCTATGCCATTTTCCGTATACAATAAGGGGGGCGCGAGGCAATCCGACACATTTCAGATGGAAAGAAGGCTTGCTATGGACACGAGATCAGCCGCGACCCGCCTCAAACAGATGGGCATCCTCGACATAATCGCCGCTGTCATCCTCGCCGGCATGGGGGTGCTCTTCTGGAGCACCGGGCTTACCGCAAGGGTCGGCGGTGAATCGACCATCCAGCTCGCCCAAGCGCTCATCATCATGGGGGTTCTCCTTGTGCCGCTGGGTGTCCTCGCAATCCTATACGTCTCCCGGCGCACCGCTGCCATCGCGATGGCCGCAAGCATCTATGCCTGCGCGGTAGCGGTTTGCTCGGTGGCCTATACGGTTTTCACCCGGATCAATCAAGGAGGCGCCTTCGCGTTCGTGGGCCTCTTCGGGTTTGTCGCCAGCATCCCCACCCTCATTCTCATCCGTCGGCTGCGTTAGGCGAGCTGAGGATCGATCCGAGCGGGTTCTTCGGCGCAATGCGGCCAGGGGTTTGCATATGAGCCGTTCGGCTATAGTCTGCAGCAATTCATGATCGACCGACGCTTTCAGGGCAAGGGATACGGTGCCGCCGTGCTC
>JAWRJQ010000056.1:0-24506 GCA_040307385.1 Atopobiaceae bacterium | reverse complement strand
TGAAGTTCCAAAACGAGGGCCGCAAGATCTGCCACCTGCCCGACCTGCGCGTCAACTGCACCTGCGTGCGCGTGCCGGTCATGCGCTCGCACTCCGAGTCCATCACGGCCGAGTTCGAGCGGCCCATCACGCCCGACGAGGCGCGCGCGATCCTTGCGTCCGCACCCGGCGTGAAGGTTGTCGACGATCCTGCGGCGCTCGCGTATCCGATGCCGCTCGACACGAGCGACCAGGACCTGATCTTTGTGGGCCGCATCCGCGAGGACATCTCGGCGGGCGAAGGCGTGAACGCCTTGACCTTCTGGTGCTGCGGAGACCAGATCCGCAAGGGTGCCGCCACCAACGCCGTCCAGATCGCGGAGCATCTGGTCTAGGGGCCGCCGCATGGGAACGGGCCCCGTCGGGGCCCGTCTCGCTGTCCTGGTGCTCCCAGAGGGATTCGAACCCCCGACCCTCGGATTAGAAGTCCGACGCTCTATCCAGCTGAGCTATAGGAGCGAGCACCTTGCCATTCTATAGCAATTCGCGCGCGAGAAGTAGCCCGAGCGCGGTCTTCGCATCGCATATCCTGCCCGTGCGCACGGCGTCGAGCACCTCGTCGCAGTCGACCCACACGGTGTTGACGAACTCGCCTTCGTCGGGATGCTCCTCGCGCTGGGAGAGCCCTTGGGCGAGAAAGATCTCGGTGCGCTCGTTCGTGAATCCGGGCGATCCCTCGCTGATGCCCAGAAGGATGAACCGTTCGGCCGCAAGGCCCGTCTCCTCTGAAAGCTCCCGTGCGGCGCACTCCTCTCCCAGCTCGCCCTGCTCAAGCCTGCCGGCGGGTATCTCAAGCGTCATGCGTCCGAGCGCCACGCGATACTGTCGAACAAGGCACACCTTGCCGTCGCGCACCGCCACCACGCCGGCTCCGCCATGATGGTTCACGATCTCCCGATAGCCGCGCGTGCCGTCGGGCAGCTCGACATCGAGTGTATCCACCGAGAAGATCCTTCCCCGCCATCGCTCCCTGCGCTCGCGCACGCGTTCGCGTAGGCGCGCGTCGCCTTCGAGCAGGCCATCGATGGTCTGAGAGATGTGCGGCATAGTCCACGTCCTTTTCGGGAATACTTTTCAAAGATAGCATGCCCGAGAGGAGCAGCCATGGCAAAACTGGAGCGCACGATCACGAGCGTCGATATCAACACCCTGGCACAGCGCATCGTCGAGGGCATCACATCGGGCAGCATCTCCGCGTCCTTCGAGGAGCAGAGCCATCTTACGTACGGCGACGTTTCGTGCATCGTGCTGGTCTTCGAGCGCTATAGTGTGATTGGTTCGAATCGCGTGAGCTTGAACGTGACCCTCTTCGGCCCTCCGGAGCACGTTCAGGTCTCCGGGATAGCTTCCGGCGGGAGCCAAGCGCTGTTTTGGAAGATCAACACGCTGGGCGAGGAGGCGTTTCTCGACGAGCTCGACGCGATTCTGTCTGGATTCTGATAGGGGATCGCATGAGAACGCTCGTATACCGCGTAGGCCAAGAGCCCATCGACTACGATGCCGAGATCGAGGAGTTTGCCCACGTCATCGGCGCTCCCGAAATCGAATGGATGACCGTGCGGCTCCTCAAGCTCTGCATCGTGCGCGACGCGCGCGACAAAGACAGCGGCAAACCCGTGTGCCAGGTGCTGGGCAAAACGCCCATCTACGGCGATTTCCTCGTGACGTGCGTCGATTGGGACGATGAGGGCAACACGTGGGCGATTCCCGTCACCGACGGTTTCGCCTCCATGGTGCGGCATATGCTTTTCAATCACGAGTACGGCAAGCAGGCGAAAGGAAGCGAGGACAGCCATGGCGACGATCGATGACGTGAAGCGGTTCCTTGATGAATGCGGATACTATTTCTTGGCCACGTCTCTCGACGATCAGCCCTACGTGCGCCCGTTCGGCGCGCATGTCATCTTCGAGGGCAGGCTCTATTTCCAGACCGGAAAGGTCAAGGAGGTCGCCGCCCAGCTCGCAGGCAACAGCAAGGTCGAGATCTGCGCATCGAAGCCCACCGAGTGGCTGAGGCTGCGCGGCAACCTTGTGGAGGATCCGCGCATCGAAGCGCAGGAGGCGCTGCTCGACGCGAACCCGGGACTCAAGGCCATGTATGCTCCGGGAGATGGCAATACCTGCGTCTTCTATCTCGACAATGCCTCGGCGGGCTTCTTCTCGTTTGCTTCCGAGCCGAGAATCGAATCCTTCTAGGATTTCTCGCTTGACCGTGCCGCAGGATGGGCTATTATATACAGGCTGTTCAATGCGGTGGCGCACATGGTGGGTGTAGCTCAGTTGGCAGAGCGACGGACTGTGGCTCCGTAGGTCCAGGGTTCGAGCCCCTGTACCCACCCCAGTAAACTGCATACGGACCGGTAGCTCAGCTGGTAGAGCAGGGGACTCTTAATCCCAAGGTCCAGGGTTCGAACCCCTGCCGGTCCACCATGTATTCCGTGCCAGGCCTCCAGGCCTGGTTTTTGTTTGGAGCCAGCTTTTCCGTGCGCGAGAAGGCCATGGCACCAGACGGGCTTATTCCTGCAATTTCTGGCACCGGGAGGCCCTGTTCCTAAGGAATAAGGCCTTCCGGGGGTTCGAGGTGCAGGAATAAGGCGATTCCGTGCCACGGCGTGCGCGTCACCGTCCAAGCCGTCTCGTTGCCTTTCGGTTACACCATGCTCCCATGAATATTTCCACCGCGAATCATCTCTAAACTTGGACAAGTGCCTTTGTACTGCCCCTTTCTCTGCATAAGGAGATAGCAATGAACATGTTCGATCGCCGTGGCTTCCTCAAATCCTGCGCCGTCCTCGCCTCGCTCGGCCTCGCCGGCTGCAGCACCTCGTCCGATCAAACCGAGACCGATGATCCGCCCGCATTCGACGGCAACTTCGTCGTCGGCTTCGATCAGGAGTTCCCGCCGTACGGCTATATCGGCGACGACGGGTCGTATACCGGCTTCGACCTTGACCTCGCCTCTGCGGTGTGCGACGAGAAGGGCTGGACGTTCACACCCACGCCCATCGACTGGGACGCGAAGGATGGCCTGCTCAACAGCGGTGCCATCACCTGCATCTGGAACGGTTTCACCATGGAGCGCCGCGAGAACGACTACGCCTTCACCAGCGCGTATATGAACAACTCCAACGTCGTGGTCGTGGCGGCCGATTCCGACATCCAGTTGCTTGCCGACCTCGCGGGCAAGAACGTCGTCGTGCAGACCGATTCGGGGGCGCAGAGCGTGCTCGAGGACGATCAGGCCGCCCTCGCCGCCACGTTCGGCTCGCTCCAGACCATCGGCGAGTACAACACCGCGTTCATGATGCTCGAGCAGGGCACCTTCGATGCCATCGCCGTCGACGAGCCCGTGGCGGCGTTCAACACCGCAGGCAAGTCCGACACGTTCCGCATCCTCGATGAGCACCTCAACTCCGAGCACTACGGCGTGGGATTCGCCTTGGGCAACGAGGCGCTCGCAGCCGAGGTCGAGGCCGTGCTCCAGAAGCTCGACGCCGACGGGTATGTGCAAACGCTCTGCGAGAAATACGCCGACCAGGGCATCTCCTACGACAACTGGTGCCTTCCCCAAGCGTAGGCGCCGCGCGCCATCGCTCGCTCATAAGGATGGAAAGCTGTGGAGATCCCCACCATGATCGGCATGCTGCTGGAGGGATACGCCGTATCCCTCCAGATCTTCGTGCTCACGCTCATCGGATCCGTCCCGCTCGGCATCGTCGCCGCGCTGGGACGGCTCTCCAAGAACAGGGTCATCTCGACCGTGGCGACAGCCTACATCTCGCTCATGCGCGGCACCCCGCTCATGCTGCAGATGTTCGCCGTATTCTTCGCGCCGTACTACGTCTTCGGCGTAAAAACTGGCCAGAGCTACATGTTCACCGCCGTCATCATCGCGTTCATCATCAACTACGCTGCCTATTTCGGTGAGATCTACCGCTCGGGCATCCAGAGCATGCCCCAGGGACAGTATGAGGCCGCCCAGGTGCTGGGCTACTCGCGCGCCCAGGCGTTCTTCCGCATCATCCTGCCCCAGGTCTTCAAGCGCATTCTGCCGGCTATGGGCAACGAGGTCGTCACGCTCGTCAAAGACACCTCGCTCGCCTTCTCCATCGGGGTGGCCGAGATGTTCACCACGGGCCGTGCGCTCGTGGCGTCCCAGCGCTCCATGCTGCCTTTCGCCATCGCCGCGCTCATCTACTGGGCGAGCTGCCTGGTGATCGAATGGGTGCTGCGGCGCCTCGAGGGGAGGCTGTCCTACTACCATGATTAAGTCCGTCTCCGCAGTTCCCGCCGTGCGCGTGCGCGGTGCGCGCAAGTCGTTCGGATCCAAAGAGGTGCTGCACGACGTTTCGCTCGACATCATGCCGGGGGAGGTCGTCTCCCTCATCGGACCGTCCGGAGCGGGCAAGTCGACCATGCTGCGCTGCCTCACGCTGCTCGACACCTACGATTCCGGCGAGCTTTCCTACGGCGACCTCGCCGTCGCCACCGTGGACTCCGAAGGCCGCTCCCGCTACGACAAGGACGCCATGCGCGCCGCGCGCATGCGCTTCGGCATCGTGTTCCAGAACTACAACCTCTTCCCGCACTATACGGTGATGCAGAACATCTGCGATGCCCCGCAGGTGGTGCAGCGCCGCCCAAGCGAGGAGGTGGAGGCGCAGGCGCGCGAGCTTCTCGAGCGCCTCGACCTGGCGGAGCATGCCGACAAGGTTCCCTGCCAGCTCTCCGGCGGCCAACAGCAACGTGTTGCCATCGCCCGTGCGCTTGCCATGAACCCGCGCGTCATCTATTTCGACGAGGCGACCTCCGCCCTCGACCCCAAGCTCACCGCCGACATGCACCGGCTTATACGCGTGCTGGCCGCCGACGGCATGGCCGTGGGCATCGTGACCCACGAGATGGGGTTCGCACGCGAGGCATCCGACCGTGTGGTGATTCTGCTCGACGGCAGAATCGTCGAAGAAGGCACTCCGCAGCAGGTCATCGACAACCCAACCGACGAGCGCGCGCTCATGTTCCTCTCGCGCGCAGTTGACTGAAACGCTTGCTCTCCCAGCGGAGGCGCGGGCTTCATCGCACTGGCTGCCTTTTTCAATCCTTTGAACGTTTTTATGCAACATGGGGTGGTGAGATGCGGCATACTGAAATCTGGATTGCTCAAGAAAGGAGCGCGTTTTGATTTATACCGTCACACTCAACCCTGCGCTCGACTATGTCATGACTCCGCTTTCCCTCGACATGGGCTTCACCAACAGGTCCTCAACCGAAGAGCTGTACTGCGGCGGAAACGGCATCAACGTCTCGACGCTTTTGAACGAGCTCGACATCGTCAACGTCGCCATGGGTATCGTCGGCGGCTTCACCGGCGATTACCTTATCCAAAACCTGCAGGATAAGGGCATCGCCTGCAACTTCGTCCGCCTTGAGAAGGGCTTCACGCGCATCAACGTGAAGTTCTCCGGCGCCATCATGGCCATGGTCAACGGCAACGGCCCCAAGATTCCCGAGAAAAAGGTCGAGGAGCTGCTCGATCGCATGGACGTGGTGCTCGAGGGCGACACGCTCGTGCTCACGGGCTCCATTCCCAACTCGCTGCCCGAGAACATGTACACGCAGATCATGGAGCGTCTCCGCGGTCGCGGCATCGAGTACGTGGTCGATGCGCCCGGCCAGCTGCTCATGGAGGCGCTCAAGGCCCATCCCTTCCTCATCAAACCCAACAACCATGAGGTGGGCCGCATCTACCATGCCACGCCCGAGACGCCCGAGGAGTGCATGCCCTACGCGCATATGCTCCAGGAGGCGGGTGCCCGCAACGTCATCATCTCCTGCGGCGGCTACGGCTCGCTGCTGCTCGACGAGGCGGGCGGCGAGCATATCGTGCCGTCGGTCAAGGTGCGCCTGGTCAACACCACCGGGTCGGGCGATTCCATGGTCGCCGGATTCATCGGCAAGGTGCGCCAGGGCGCCACGTACGGCGACGCGCTCCGGTTCGCCTCCGCATGCGGAACGGCCACGGCTGCCACGAAGGGCATCGCCAAGCGCGCAACCATCGATCGCGTGTACGAGGCGCTCTGCGAGATGATGAACAAGAAGCCCAAGGTACCGAAGAAGAAGAGCAGGGCCCGACAGGAGAAAAAAGACTAGCGTTTGAGGAGGAGCTCCAATGTTCAACGGCATCAATGCATCTGATGGCATCGGTATCGGCGTTGCGTGCGTTGCCATCGAGCCGGACCTTTCGTTCGTTCCGCATGTTCCCGAAAACGCCGAAGTCGAGAAGGAGCGCTATCGGGCATCCGTTGCCAAGTTCATCGAGTTCACCAACGCCCAGATCGAGCGCATGTCCGCCTCCGAGAGCCTCCAGGACGCGGCGGGCATCATGGCAGCCCACATCGAGTTCGCCGAAGACGAGGGCATCGTCGAGATGGTCAACACCTCCATCGAGAGCGGCATGTGCGCCGAGCAGGCCGTCTCCGAGGCGTACGACATGTACTACAACATGTTCGCCAACATGGACGACGCCCTGTTCCGCGAGCGCGCAGCCGACGTGGCCGACGTCAAAACGGCCCTTCTCGCCGACCTGCTGGGCAAGCAGGTCGTCGATCTCTCCGTGCTGCCCGAAAATTCTATCGTCATCGTAAGCGACCTCACACCCTCCATGACCGCCGACATCGACAAGGAGCACGTCGCGGGCATCATCACCGAGACCGGCGGCCGCACCTCGCACTCCGCCATCATCGCGCGTGCCCTCGAGATCCCCGCGGTGCTTTCCGTGCCCGATTCCACCGTAAACATCAAATCGGGCGATATGGTCATCGTAGACGGCTCCAAGGGCCGCGTCATCGTCAGTCCCACGCCCAAGGAGCTTGAGAAGTATCGCATCGCCGCAAAGACCTTCGCCGAGGAGAAGGCCGCTCTCGAGGCATACCGCGGCCAGCCCACCGTCACGGCAGACGGCATCAAGAAGCTGCTCGTAGCCAATATCGGCAATCCCGAGGACGCTAATAGCGCGCTCGAGCACGACGCCGAGGGCGTCGGGCTGTTCCGCTCCGAGTTCCTTTTCATGGATGCCAAGGTGCTGCCGTCCGAAGATGATCAGTTCACCGCATACCAGAAGGTCGCTCTGCGCATGAAGGACAAGCCGGTCATCATCCGCACGCTCGATGTGGGAGGCGACAAGGAGATCCCCTACATGAAGCTGCGCAAGGAGGAGAACCCCTTCTTGGGCTACCGTGCCGTGCGTTACTGCCTCGACAATCCCGATGAGTACAAGGTCCAGCTTACGGCCCTGTTGCGCGCCTCCGCATTCGGCGACGTCAAGATCATGGTTCCGCTCGTGACCGACCTTACCGAGATTCGCAAGGTCAAAGCCCTTGTCGAGGAGTGCAAGGCCGATCTCGACGCACGCGGTGTCGCCTACGACAAGAACATCGAGGTGGGCACCATGATCGAGACCCCCGCCGCATCGCTCATCGCCGACGATCTTGCGGCCGAGTGCGATTTCTTCTCAATCGGCACCAACGATCTTACCGGCTACACTATGTGCGCCGACCGGGGCAACGATAAGATCGCCTATCTCTACGACGTGTATCAGCCTGCCGTTCTGCGCTCGCTCAGGCGCATCATCGATGAGGGCAACAAGGCCGGCATCATGGTGGGCATGTGCGGCGAGGCGGCCGCCGATCCGCTGATGATTCCCGTATTGATCTCCTTCGGCCTGACTGAGTTCTCCGTGTCGTCTCCTTCCATCCTGCGCACGCGTCACATCATGTCGTTGTGGACCAAGGAAGAAGCCGACGCGCTCACCGCGAAGATCATGGCTCTCAAGACCGCCGCCGAGGTCAAGGCCGCGTTGCAGGCTGCCGTGAAGTAACCCTCGTTCTTCGATCGAACGATCTGCAGGGCGCTGTTCGGCGCCCTGCTTCTTTATGCGGCGGCATGCTATGCAAAGATATCGAGTTCGCCCGGCAGCAGGTCGATCACGAACGTGGTTCCGTGCACGGCCTCGCCATCGGCTTGGCAGGGCACGTCGGGATCCTCGTATTCGATCTCGATATGGCTCGCGCGTGAGATCTTGACCGCAGATGATCCTGCATGCTTGCCGAAGCGCGCGAGTCCGAAGAGCAGGAGGAGGTGGGGGATGGCGGGGTTCTTCACGTTATAGCAGATATCGAACCGGCCATCCGAAGGATCCGCGTGCGGGCAGATCTTGAATCCACCGCCGTACGTGGGACCGTTCTGGATTGCGAAGATAAGGGAGCGGATGGTCTGCGTGGGACCGCCATCCAGCGAGAATGTGCAGGCATAGCCCTTCGAGCCCGAAACAATGAACTTGATACCCGAGGTCACATAGAGTTTGGCGCCCTTCTCCCGCGTGCCCTTGGCGCGCTTGTCCACGGTGTCGAGCGCGATGGCGGCATCTATGCCGAAGGAGAGCGTTTCGAGAAAGAACTCGCCGTTGACACGTCCCACGTCGATGGTGCGGCGCCTGCCTTCGGCTAAGCGCTCGAGCGATGCGCGCGTGTTGTTGAACGGGATGCCCCAGGCGCGGGCGATATCGTTTCCGGAGCCGAAGGGGATGATGGCCAGCGTGGGCCGCTCAGGGCGATTGATCTGCATGAGACCGTTGGCTATTTCGTGCGCGATGCCGTCGCCTCCTATGGAGATGACGGTATCGTAGCCGCGGGCGGATGCGGCTCGTGCGGTGGCATCGTGGGGTCCGGCGGTCATGTAGAAGTCGCATGCTTCGACGAGGTTTGCATGGGAGGCGAAGAAGCCCTTGCATTGGTCGATAGCTGCTGCGGAGAGGCCGCTCCTGGCTTTGGGGTTTGCAATGACGAGCGTATGTCCCAGCAGTGTGGCGCCCATGTAGGTCCTTTCGCTTTTGCCTAGGCTCATTGTAGGAGCACGACGGCGCTTTGGCACGCTGCGCGCCGCAAAATGTCTTTAATGCTGCACGGTTCTGGACCGAACGCGTCTGCGGAAGCAGAATATGAATATCAATTCAGTAATATCCATTATTCTTACAAGTTGATTCATGCTAGCGCCGCTGAAGGGCAAACCCTGCAGCATTTAAGACATTTTGCGTCGCGGGATGTGTCGAAGCGTTGCATGACATGCGCAGCACAGCGTTCAGTTCTGCTTATAATCGAGCAATGGGGCCGTGCGATTGGGTACGACAGCCCTCATGAGGAAAACCGACAAGAGGGTGATCGCAATGCAAAGTTTCCTCGATAACCTGCGCGCAAGGATGTCGCGCTTCATGTACGGCCGTCATGGAGGAGACCAGCTCGGGTTGGCGCTCGTGATCGTGGCTTTCGCGTGTTCGCTCGCCTTTACGTTCACGGGTTTTCGATGGCTTTCGGTCCTCTCCACTGCACTGCTTCTTATGGAGGTATGGAGGCTCTTCTCGCGCAACCTCACCGCTCGCACCAAGGAAAACGAAGCGTACCTCGCCATGGCTGCGAAGCCGCGTTCGTGGGTGCGCCGGCATCGGAGCAAGTGGGCTGGGCGAAAGACCAAGGCATATGTGCGATGCCCGCACTGCCATGCGGAGTTCGCGCTTCCCAAGGGAAAGGGCAAGCTGCGCGCGACGTGTCCTTCCTGTGGGCGGAAATCCGAACACACGGTGTGACCGACCCATGTGCAGGCTTATCAGTTAGCCGTTCTGTAGAGACATGCTCCTAGATATATGCCAGGGTTTCAACCAGTAGTTAGACCGATATCATTCTGCTCGATGAGTCGGCGACCTACCTCGACATCTCCTATCAGATCGAGATCCTGGAGCTGATGGTCGAGCTCAATCGCACGCACGGTTCGACCACCGTCATGGTATTGCGCGACATCAACATGGCGGCCCGCTACGCAGATCATCTGTTTGCCATGAAAAAAGGCGTCCTGGTTGCGCAGGAAAGCCCTCGCGAGGTTATCACCGAGGGGTTGATCGAAGAGGTTTTCGGCATTCGCAGCATGGTGGTCGATGATCCGCTGTATCATACGCCCGCCATTGTGCCCACGGGCAAGCTGTTAGAGAAGTGATGGCGGATGCGGATTCGTCAGGCCAAGATGCTCTGTTTGCGTGTAGGTTTGTCCGTCTCAGTCTATTGTTCGAGACAGCACATCGTCCAAACCGGTCCCGAATAATAGACCGAAACGGGCGCGCAGGCTCTGTTTGGTATCACAACGCTTCCTGTAAGTTCGAAAGAGGCCGCGGCTCTGCCAAGCATCGACTGAAGGGACATCCGGCTCGCGGTATCGAAGTGCAGGTTCTTATCGGCGCGAAACGCCTTGATCGTGGGCGTCAGCGAAGCGACGTCCCGTTTCAAGAATAGGGTCGAGGCGACCGTCGAGTCGCAGCCTGATCAGGGCGAGAGCGCTACATCAAGCCTAAGCTTGAGAAGTATTCTTGGAGCCTGTCACCACATTTTTCAGCGAGTTTTTCTGCTCGCAACTTCATTCTTTTAGTCGCTTGGCTAACTAGTTTTTTGGCGTTAGAAGCCGTATAGACTAAAGGGTCGTCTGGCGTATATCCAGGAAGAGAATTGCTCTCACAAAATGATTCATAATCTCTGAATACGTTGCAATATGTGCTTCCGAGTTTGTCTTGATAGATGGCTTCTTGTTTAATGTTTGCAAGAAACATATCCATCGAATCCCAGTAGTTAGTCTTTTTGCCTTGTCTTCCAAGACTCATGGGTAATACCCAAAAATTTGCTAGACAGTGGTATTGCTCATAATACTTTTGGAGGTAATCCGGCCAGTTTTCTCGCGGATTTTTTTGTCTAGCTTTAGCTGACGAGCCTGCATCCGGTGTTTTATTGGCGATAGAATTAAAGCTGTTCATTGTATCGCCAGCAAAAGATTCGTTGCTCAATTCTCCATCATCATCGAGCAGAGGTGTAGGTATGTTTGGGTAAATGCATTCATAGAAGCTGATTGCCACATCAGACATATCAGGGTCTAGTCCGCGACGGTATCGCTGCCCAGAGCAGATGATATCATTGATGATCTTAATCTTCGAATTTCTATCTTCTACTTCTACTCGCATTAGTAGCAGCTTTTTTATTTCGGCAGTTCGGTTTGCTTTCATACAAAGCTTCCCTCAACAGCATGCTCTGCAAAGTATATCAAACGGGGTATCCTCCCGTTTCAAAGCAGATTCCGCGCACGTCGGACCTGCATGCTGCACCTGCAAACGGCTCTGCGGCCAGCGCGACGCAACACTAGCGTCGGACCGCCAGAGGCCTGCTTCCAAGGCAAACGTGTCGTTTCATCTAACCCAAGGAAAAAAATGGAGCGGGTGACGGGAATCGAACCCGCGTGGTCAGCTTGGAAGGCTGAAGTTCTACCATTGAACTACACCCGCATGGTCGGGGTGACTGGATTCGAACCAGCGACCCTCTGCTCCCAAAGCAGATGCGCTACCAAACTGCGCCACACCCCGGTCGCTCGATTAGTATAGGCGAGAACACGCGCCGCATGCAAGCGCCCGAACTTGTCATGTGTCGAAAAAATTTCGCTCGAAAAAAGATACCGTTACACGTAGGGGGACGTGCGCCCGCCTTCCGTATGCTATATAACCAGATACGTGGAACTAATGCGTGCGTTTCAATGTGCACAGTTTGGAGGAGCCCATGACGTACTCTGAGCGCGTTATCGCCGACATCCTGGCCCGGTATCCCGAGCAGAAGGAATTCATCCAGGCAATCGAGGAGATCCTGCCCACCCTGCAGCCTGCGCTCGACGCCCATCCCGAGTACGAGGCGGCCTCCCTGCTCGAGCGCCTCGTCGAGCCCGAGCGTGTCGTCATCTTCCGCGTGCCCTGGGTTGACGATGCGGGCAAGGTGCACGTCAACCGGGGTTATCGCGTGCAGTTCAACTCCGCCATCGGCCCCTACAAGGGCGGCCTGCGCTTCAATCCCACCGTCACGCTCGGCATGCTCAAGTTCCTCGCCTTCGAGCAGATCTTCAAAAACTCCCTCACCACGCTCCCCATGGGCGGAGGCAAGGGCGGTTCGGACTTCGATCCCAAGGGCAAGTCCAACAACGAGATCATGCGCTTCTGCCAGAGCTTCATGACCGAGCTGCACCGCCACATCGGCGAGGACACCGACGTTCCCGCAGGCGACCTGGGCGTGGGCGCACGCGAGGTTGCCTATCTGTTCGGCCAGTACAAGCGGCTCTCCAACACCTTCACCGGCGTGCTCACCGGCAAGGGGCTCTCCTTCGGCGGCTCGCTCGCCCGCACCGAGGCCACCGGCTACGGCCTAGTGTACTTCGTGCAGAACCTGCTCGAGGATCACGCTGACTCCCTCGCGGGCAAAACCGTCGTCGTGCACGGCTCCGGCAACGTGGCCATCTACGCCATCCAGAAGGCCGAGCAGCTCGGTGCCAAGGTCGTGGCCTGCTCCGATACCAAGGGGTGGATCTACGATGCCGAGGGTCTGGACACCGCCGCGCTCGAGGGCATCTACGCCGCCAAGCGCTCCGGCAACGATCGGGGCATCTCGCTTGCCCGGTACACCGAGCATCGCCCGAACGCCGCATACCACGCCGAGGACGGTCGCGGCGTCTGGAGCATTCCCTGCGACATCGCGCTTCCGTGCGCTCGCGAGAACACCCTGCTGCTCGAGGATGCCGAGAAGCTCGTGGCGGGCGGCTGCAAGGTCGTGGGCGAGGGCGCCAACATGCCCACCACCAACAAGGCCATCGCATACCTGATCGAGAACGGCGTCGCGTTCTGCCCCGGCAAAGCCGCTAACGCAGGCGGCGTCGCCACCTCCGGCCTCGAGATGAGCCAGAACGCCGGCCACATCTCCTGGACGTTCGACGAGGTGGATGAGCGCCTCAAGGGCATCATGGCCTCCATCTACCGCGCCGCCGCAGATGCGGCCAAGGCGTACGGACATGAGGGCAACCTCGTCTTCGGCGCCAACATCGCAGGCTTCCTCAAGGTCGCCGACGCCATGATGGCCCAGGGCGTCGTGTAGACCCCGCTTAATCGCCGGTAAAAACGGGCTCGAGCGCGCTGCTCGAGCCCGTTTCGCATTTCATGCAAACCGTATGCGTTAGCGGATCTCGGAGATGCTGTTGCGGATGATCTCGCATGAGTTGTGCAGCGCCTCGAGTTCGTGCTCGTGGAGCTCCATCTCGAAGATCTGCTCGATGCCCTCGCTGCCCACAAGGCACGGAACGCCCACCGACACGTCGTGCTCGCCGTACTCGCCGTCGAGATGGGCGGAGAGGGGGATGATGCGCTTCTCGTTGTGCAGAATCGCGCCGATGATGCTCGCCACGGTTCCGCCGATGCCGAACTCCGTGGCGCCCTTGCCCTCGATGATGGCGGCGCCCGCTTTGCGGACGATGGTGCCGATGGCATCGAAGTCGAGCTTTGCCGCCTGATGGGGGAACATGCGGCTGTACTCCTCCAGAGGGATGCCGCCGAAGTAGACGTGGCTCGTGGGCACGAACGACGAATCGCCGTGCTCGCCCATGACTACGGCCTGCACCTGGTTGCGCTCGACCCCGATGAGGTTGCCGATGGCGCGTCGCAGGCGGAAGGTGTCGAGCGCGGTGCCCGTGCCGAAGCAGTGGTTGCGCGGGAGGTTGAGCTCATGGTAGAGGTACTCGGCAACCACGTCCGCGGGGTTGGAAACCGAGATGAGGATGCCGTGGAAGCCGCTGTCGCGCAGAGGTCCCACGATGCCGCTCAAGATCTCGAACGTGCCGTGCAGCATGTCGAGGCGGCTCTCGCCGGGCTTGCGATGGCGCCCGGCGGTCATGACGACGAACTGGGCGTTCGCGCAATCGGAATAGTCGCCCGTGCGCACCTTGACGTGCACGCTGAGCGCGCTCGACCAATCCTTCATGTCCATCATCTCGGCGTAGGCGATCTTCTCATCGATATCGATAAGGACGATCTCGTCGACGAGCTGGTTGAACATGAGCGAAAGCGCGGCATGGCTGCCCACACGGCCGCAGCCGATGATAACCGCCTTGCGCGATCCGAAAACCCTCATACGCTGCCCCCTCAAAGGCGTCGGTTGCATGCATCTTCGATATCGTAGCATGCCGTCGCGCCCGTGCGGTTCTGCGCCACGCTGCGGCAGCACAGCGTCCGCCAGCGGCACTGCCAAAGGTGTTTTTCGCGTAATCGTACAAATTCGCATGCTCAGAATGTAATCGACCTGCATTTTTGCTATGATTCATAAGCTGTGCGCTTTATCTGCGGGCGTGGCGGAATTGGTAGACGCGCTGGATTTAGGTTCCAGTGGGCTAGCCCGTGAAGGTTCGAGTCCTTTCGCCCGCACCAGAGAAGCGCTGCGCTTTTGTTAGGATGGCGAGCCATCGCCTGGATTGCGAGACATATGGAGGATGCGTTGAACATCACCGTCAAACCCGAGGAGCCCAAAGACGGCGTCCTCTCCGCGCAGGTCACCGTCTCTGCAGCGGATGTAGATGCGGCCATTGCCAAGACGTATAAGGATATCGCCCATAAGTACCAGTTCCAGGGCTTCCGTCGCGGCCACGTTCCCCGTCCCGTCATCGACGGCATCCTCGGCAAGGATGCCGTGCTCGGGCAGGCCACAAACGACGTCCTCAACGACATCGAGCCCTCGATCCTCAACGAGCTCGACATCGTTCCCGTCGGCCGTCTCGAGTACCCTTCCGAGCCCGCGCTGCTCGCTGCCGGCACCGACTACGTGGTCGAGTGCCACATGGACGTGCGTCCTGACGCCGGCCTCACCACCTACGACGCCCCCTCCATCCAGATGCCTCCCGAGGAGGCCACCGAGGCGGAGATCGACCTGCAGATCGACCAGCTGCTCTCCTATCAGACCAGCTATGAGGATGCCAAGCTCAAGCGCGGCGTCAAGGAGGGCGACATCGTCTCCGTCAACATCGAGAACATCGAGGGCGGCGAGCGCTTCGCAGGTCAGAACCGCATGATCTCCCTCGACGGCGCCAACCTGCCCGATGCGCTCAACGATGCCATCAAGGGCATGAAGTCCGGCGAGAGCAAGGACGTCGAGTGGGCTGAGGGCGAGAGCGCCGTCAAGCTCAATCTCGCCCTCAACTCCATCATGAAGGCCGTCACGCCCGAGCTCGATGACGAGCTCGCCAAGAAGAACTTCGGCTTCGACACCGTCCAGGCTCTCCGTGACGCCGTGAAGGAGGAGATCGAGGCCGACAAGCTGCGCTCGCTGCCCGGCCTCAAGGAGGATCGTCTGGTCGAGGCCGTCGGCAAAACCCTCGACCTCGAAGAGATCCCCGAGAACTACAAGAACCAGATCTTTCAGGAGCTTGCCAGCGAGTTCCTCAACACCCTGCAGCGTCAGGGCATGTCGCTCGACATGTACCTCGGCGCGCGCGGCATCGAGATGAACGCCTTCCTCGACGACCTGCGCGCTCAGGCCGACGACCGCGCCCGCCAGTCGCTCGCGCTCGACGCCCTCGCCAAGCACCTCGGCCTCACCGTCTCCGCCGACGAGGTGCGCGAGGAGTTCGAGAAGGCCCAGGTCGAGGATGTGGACGCCGCGATCGCCGAGTGGACGGGCGACGGCCGCCTTCCCGCCCTGCGCGAGTCCATCAAGCGCACCAAGGCTCTGAGCTGGCTCGTCGAGAACGCGCACGTCGATATCGTCGACGAGATCGCCGAGCGCGCCGTCGAGAAGCCCGCCAAGAAGAAGGCCGCCGCCAAGAAGAAGGCCTCCAAGAAGAAGGAAGAGGATACTCCCGCCGAGGGCGCCCCTGCTTCCGACGAGTGATCCATCGGTTTCAAACGTTTTTTCGTACCCCGGGTAAGTTCTTCCGTGCCCGGGGTATCAATTAGGGGACAAGAAGGAGGATCATCATGCATAACCCGACCAACATCCCGCTCATCCCGTACGTTATCGAGCAGACTCCGCGCGGCGAGCGCAGCTACGATATCTATTCTCGTCTCCTGAACGACCGCATCGTCTTTCTGGGCGAGCCCATCACCCGCGAGAGCGCCAATCTCGTGATCGCCCAGCTCCTGCACCTCGAGAGCCAAGATCCCGACAAGGACATCTCGCTCTACATCGACTCGCCCGGCGGCGAGGTCTACGCGGGCCTGGGCATCCTCGACACGATGAACTTCATCAAGCCCGAGGTATCGACCATCTGCGTGGGCATGGCAGCCTCCATGGCCGCCGTGCTTTTGGCCTGCGGCGCCAAGGGCAAGCGCCTCGCGCTTCCCAACTCCATGGTGCTCATCCACCAGCCGAGCTCCGGCGTGGAGGGCCAGCAGACCGACATCCAGATCGTCGCCGACGAGACCAAGTGGATTCGCCAGCACCTCAACGAGATTCTGGCGGATGCCACCGGCCAGCCCATCGAGAAGGTCAACGTCGATACCGAGCGCGACAACTACCTGCGCGCGCAGGCGGCGCTCGAGTACGGCCTCGTCGACAAGGTCATCAGGTCCCGCGCCGAGCAGGCAGACGCCTAGTCAGGAGCTTGTGATCCATGGCATACAACGACAACGAGGATTTCGAGGGCGGCCAGCACGAGATGCACTGCGCGTTCTGCGGCAAGAGCCGCACGCAGGTCGACAAGCTCATCCAAGGCCCCAACGGGGTCTGCATCTGCGATGAGTGCATCACCACGGCTGCGGAGATGCTTGGAACGACGCCGTACCCGTTCCCGGCCTACGACGAGCTCGAGCTCGCCGAGCGCGAGATCGAGCTCAAGCATCTTCCCACGCCCCATGAGATCTACGATGAGCTGTCGCAGTACGTCATGGGCCAGGAAGAGGCCAAGCGCGCCATGAGCGTGGCCGTGTACAACCACTATCGCCGCATCATCTCGGAGCCCGCTGCGGGCTCCGAGGGCGATGAGGACGTGGAGATCGCAAAGAGCAACATCCTGCTGCTCGGACCCACGGGCACGGGCAAGACGCTGCTCGCGCAGACGCTTGCGCGCTTCCTCGAGGTCCCCTTCGCCATCGCCGATGCAACCACGCTCACCGAGGCCGGCTATGTGGGCGAGGACGTCGAGAACATCCTGCTCAAGCTCATCACCGCAGCCGACGGCGACGTCGCCCGCGCCGAGCTGGGCATCGTCTACATCGACGAGATCGACAAGATCGCCCGCAAGGCCGAGAACCTCTCCATCACCCGCGATGTGTCGGGCGAGGGCGTGCAGCAGGCGCTGCTCAAGATCCTCGAAGGCACCGAGGCGAGCGTGCCCCCGCAGGGCGGCCGCAAGCATCCGCAGCAGGAGCTTATCCGCATCGATACCACCAACATACTCTTCATCTGCGGCGGCGCCTTCGTGGGCCTCGACAAGATCGTGGCCGACCGCATCGGCAAGAAGGGCATCGGCTTTTTCGCCGAGGTGGGGAAGAGCACGGAGGATCGCGAGAGCGAGCTCATGGCTCAGGTCATGCCCCAGGACCTGCATAAGTTCGGCATGATTCCCGAGCTCTTGGGCCGTATCCCGGTGATCACCTCCACGCGCGAGCTTGCCGAGGACGACCTGGTGGACATCCTCGTCACCCCGCGCAACGCGCTCGTGAAGCAGTACCGCAAGATGCTCTCTCTCGAAGGCGTGGAGCTCGAGTTCGCCGACGGCTCTCTGCGCGAGATCGCGAAGCTCGCCTTGGAACGCGGCACGGGAGCGCGCGGCCTGCGCGCCATCATGGAGCAGGTGCTGCAGGAGATCATGTTCGACATCCCCGACGATCTGTCCGTTCAGAAGGTCGTCATCACGCCCGAGAGCGTGCGGGGCGAGGCGCAGCCCCAGATCACCCGCACGTAAGGCCGTCCGAGCGAGCATGCTCGTTTCAATCGATCGTTTGGGACCGATGCCGGCAGAATGCCGTCTCGAATGCAAGACGGAGACGGGCACGGCCTGCGCCGACTCGCTACTCCGATATGCTCAGGTGCAGGTCGAGCATTTACCCGAGGCTTCCGCCCATGCGCATATATGCGCCGATGGTGTACTTGCGGCGCTTGCTTCTGGGCGGGAAGACGATATCGAAAAGGGGCATGCCCACGCGCAACGCCAGCGCGCTCTTCGCGCGCTTGGCCACGGAGAGCGGCTTGGTGCGTGACTCCTCCAAGCGCTCGCGCAGGGTTCCCAGGTAGGGCGAGCGGTGCGCGTAGTCCCAGAACACGTGGCCAAGATCGCAGTCGGGATAGAGCCAGGGGCGGTCGTCGGGACCCGCATAGTGGATGATGCGCGGATGCTCGCGAGCGGCGTCGTACTCGTTGCGGAAGTCCTCGGGCGCCTGCGCGATGATGGCGGCGCGCCGCAACGAGCACCAGTCGTAGAGATAGTTCCAGCTCATGTCCAAGCGCAGGTAATTGCCATCGACCACCTTGTTGAGAACGTCTTGGTCGAGCCAGCGCCACACGCGGCGCGTGGCGAGCTCGAGCAGCTGCTCGGGCGTGGTGCGGTGCCTGAACTCCTCGAGGTTCATGAGCAGAACGCCCGCCTGGAGGTACTGATGCGGATCGGTTAGCCCGAGGTCATGGGAGAGATAGGGGCCGACGCCCTGATCGTATCCGTCGATCTGCCCCACGGTGTCGGCATCGCGCGCAGCGGCGAGTAGATAGCCCTCCACGTCCGTATCCCAGAGCTGTGCGATGTCGTCGAGCACGACGAGATCGGAGTCGAGGTAGACGGCCTTCTTAACCCCCGGCAGCAGCGATGGGGCCAGAAGGCGGAAGTACGTCTCCAAACGGAAGTGCCCGTAGTGGGGGAGCTTGCGCTCTCCGATGGCGGCCTCCACGTCGAGAAAACCGATGCCGATGTTGTCGCGGTTGCACTGGCGCGAAAGCGTGAGCATGCTCGAAGGCGAGATGTCGCGCGTCAACACCACGATGTCGTATCTGCGCTGCGGCGAGGTGTGCTCGATAAGCGATTGCAGGGCCACGGAGAGGTACGGCACGAAGCTCTCGCTGCATGCGAAGACGACCACTGCATCGTCCAAGGTGAGCTGAAGGCCGTCCTCGGAACCCGCAAGCAGGACGCTGGGAATACGACCCGTTACGTTTTCGCTGCTATAAGGCATAGATCCTCCGTTGATAAAGGCGTGCTTTCCTGCGAAACGCTTCCTCTCAAAGAGGATACACGTCGATAAGGCTTTCAACCGTCTTGAACGTCATCTCCACATTACGCATCGGTCTCGCCGAGGATGAACGCGGCGTTTTCCTGCGCCTTCTGCACGGCATCCGCGCCGATGATCGCAGCTGCAGCGGATTCGGCCTGCGCGAGCGAGCCGTGGATGGCGGCATAGCCGCGCTCCGCATCGCCCGGCCAGGGCATGTCGGTTTCGAAGAGAAGGCGGTCGTGCGGTATGAGCTTGATGTATTCGCGGCCCTTGCCCGTGGCGAGCGAACGCGCGCCCACGCTGAACCAGCATCCTGCGCGGATGGCGCGCCAGAGGTTTTCGGACGAGTCGCTGAACCAGTGGAGGATGCAGATGCAGCGCTTGAGGCAGCCCGTCTCGGAGAGGATGTCGAGCACGGTTTCGCTGGCGCGCACCGCATGGATGGAGAGCACCGTGGGGCTGCGGCGCTCTGCGGCCGCTGCGCTCGCCGCCGCGCAGATGCGGCCGAATACCTCTTTTTGGCGCCCCCAGGTGCTTCTGGCCGCGTGCTTCTCAAGGAAGTCGAGGCCGATCTCGCCAATGAAGCGCCTGGTGCCGATGATGCCTTCAAGCGCGCGGACATCGTCTTCGCCGCAGCGCCCGTCGAGCCACCAGGGATGGAGGCCCGCCGCCACCCGCACGTTGGAACGCCCGGCAAGGAGCCCATCCGCCGCACGGAAGCCCGCCGGCGTCGTGGTGACGGCGAGCAGGGCGGTGTGCGCCGCAGCCGCCGCGTCGGCCGTCCCGCCGGGGTCGGCGAACTGATCGAGGTGTACGTGCATGTCGCTGTGCCTCAGCATCGCGGCTCCTCGGATCCGAGTCCCACGAGGTCGCGGATCGCCTTGCTGGCGAGCATCTGGCCCATGATGGGCGGGAAGTAGCTCATGGTGCCGAGAATCGACTCGCCCGCGCGCACGAAGCCCTTCTCGTCGATGCGGTCGCGCTTGCCTTCCACCTCGAGCGGCCGCTCGTCGCTCCAGAGCACCTGCAGGTTGCGGATGCCGCGCTTGCGGCACTCCTTGCGCATGATGCGCGCGATGGGGTCGATCTCGGTCTTCTCGATGCGCGAGAAGCGCAGGCGCGTGGGGTCGAGCTTGTTGGCGCCGCCCATGGCCGAGACGAGCGGGATGCCCTCGCGTTGGCACCATGCGGCGACGGCGAGCTTCTGCGCAATGGTGTCGATGGCGTCGACGGCGTAGTCGGGGCGCGGGAGCGCGCCCAGCTGTTCGGGAACGCGGTCCTTGTCGATGAACGCGTGCAGCGTTGTGACCGTGCATGCGGGGTTGATGTCGGCGACCATGGCGGCCATGACCTCGGTCTTGGGCCTGCCGACCGTGCTTGAGAAGGCGAGCGCCTGGCGGTTGATGTTGGAGGGCGTTACCGCATCGCGATCGATGAGCACGAGCCCGCCCACGCCGCCGCGCGCGAGCGCCTCGGCGCAGGAGGAGCCCACGCCGCCCAAGCCCAGCACCATCACCGTGGCGCGCTGCAGCTTTGCAAGGCCCTCATCGCCCAGCATGAGCCTCAGTCTATCGGTTGCGGTTTCCATGCGCTGCTCCATCGGCTCGCCGCTGCGGCTAGCCCGCCTTCTTCTCACCGTTGACGGTCATGTTCTGGAAGCGCGCGGCGATGAACTGGTCGGTGTAGTTCTCATCGACCCATTCCTCGAATGCGTTGCGCGGCGCGATGCCCGCTTCGCGCTCGGCCATGCGCCCGAAGCACACCACGGTCATGCCGATGTCGACCGCCAGGTACAGGGCGAGCAGCGAGACGAACACCACCTGGCGCACCGTCGTGGGGTTGCCGATGCGGTAGAGCATCTCGGGCATGATGACCTTGCACCACACCAGGCCCAAGCCGCCCCAGAAGAACAGAAACGGCCATGCGACCCATTTGGTGATGCTTCCGGGCACGTTGGTGTAGTCCCACGATACGGCGTTGAACAGCGTTTCCATGCCCCATCCGGTGAGCTGCTCGAGCAGGCCTCCCACGATCATGCCCACGATGAAGATCTGCCACCACGAGGCTCCCTGCATGCGGAGCTTCCAGCCGACAAGCGTGAGCAGGACGGCTCCGAACCCGTAGATGGGGGAGTAGGGCCCCCAGACGAGGCCCACGCGGCTCTCGGTGAGGCCCTCGGTCACGAACATCCATACCTCTTCGATCACGAGGCCGAGCACGCTCGCCACAAGGAAGATCACCACGATCTGGTACCAGTTGAGCTTGAGGTAGGAGAGATAGGCTTCGCGTGCATGGTAGAAGGCCCTCCTGATGGCGCGGCGCTGCTCGCGCGTGAACCGGGGGGCCTTGCCCGTGAGCTCCCTGCCGAGCTGCTTGAGCGAGCGCCGCTCATCGAGCGCCTTCACGTAGGCGCGGATCGCCGCAGCATGCTCCTCCTCCACGTGTCCGCCCTCCACCAGGGCGGACACCTTCCTTCCGCGTCCGAGCCATGCGATGAACAGGCTCACCGCGGCAATGACGAGCCGGATGATCCCGAAGATGACGAACAGCGACAACAGCGCGAGAAGCACAGATTTCCTCCAATCCCAGCTGCGAATACACGGTTATAACTCTAACGCATCCCCAAGGTGGTATGCTGACTAGGTTGTATGTTTCCTGACCGGGGAGTTGAGCAGCGCGTGGAAGAGATGGCCAAAACCTACGATCCCAAGACCTTCGAGCCCGAGCTCATCGAGCGTTGGATGAGCGCGGGAGCATATCAGCGCTCCAAAGGCGTAGGCGACTGCACCGTCGTCATCCCGCCGCCAAATGTGACGGGCGTTCTGCATATGGGCCATGCCATGGATGACACCATCCAGGACGCCTTCGTGCGCTTCATGCGCATGCGCGGGTTCTCCACGCGCTGGATCTTGGGCACCGACCACGCGGGCATCGCCACGCAGACCAAGGTCGACAAGAAGCTCAAAGAGGAGGGCATCTCCCGCCTCGAGATCGGGCGTGAGAAGTTCCTCGAGGCCTGCCAGGAGTGGCGCCGCGCGTACGGCGGAATCATCGTCGAGCAGATCAAGCGCATGGGCTGCTCCATCGATTTCTCCGACGAAAAGTTCACGATGAGCGACGAGTACGCCAAGGCCGTGCGCAAGGTGTTCTGCGATTGGTACCACGACGGTCTGATCTATCGCGGCAAGCGCATCGTCAACTGGTGCCCCAGCTGCACCACGGCCATCTCCGACGACGAGGCGGAGTACCACGACGAGAAGGGCCATCTGTGGCACCTGCGCTACCCGCTCACCGAGCCGGTCGACGGCGTGGAGTACATCGAAGTCGCCACCACGCGCCCTGAAACCATGCTCGGCGACACGGGCATCGCCGTCTCCCCGCAGGATCCCGACAAGGCCAAGTTCGTGGGCAAGACGGTCATGCTGCCCATCGTGAACCGCGAGATCCCCATCTTCTCCGATTGGCACGTGGACGCCGGCTTCGGCACGGGCTTCGTCAAGGTCACGCCCGCGCACGACCCCAACGACTTCGCCATGGGCCAGGCGCACGACCTTGCCCAGATCAACGTTTTCGACGAACATGCCGTGGTTGTGGACGGCTACGGCGCGTTCACCGGCATGGACCGCGACGAATGCCGCGACGCCGTCGTGGCCTGGTTCGACGAGCACGGCCTGCTCGGCGAGATCGACGAGCACGAGCACTCGGTCATGCACTGCTACCGCTGCGACTCCACGCTCGAGCCTTGGCTCTCCGAGCAGTGGTTCGTGGCCGTCGACAAGCTTAAGCAGCGCGCCGTCGAGGTGGTCGAGTCCGGCGAGGTCGTCTTCCACCCCGCGCGGTGGACCGACACCTACCTCACATGGATGGACAACCTCAAGGACTGGTGCATCTCGCGCCAGCTCTGGTGGGGCCATCGCATCCCCGTGTTCTATTGCGATGAGTGCGGCTGGATGGACGCCTCCATGGAAGATCTCGAGGTCTGCCCTCACTGCGGCGCTCAGCTGCGTCAAGACGAGGACGTGCTCGATACCTGGTTCTCCAGCCAGCTGTGGACCTTCGCCACGCAGGGCTGGCCCGACCATCCCGAGCAGATGGAAGGCCATCATCCCACCACGGTGCTCGTCACCGCGCGCGACATCATCGCGCTGTGGGTCGCCCGCATGATCATGAGCTCGCTCTACTTCTGCGATGAGATCCCCTTCCATGATGTGTTCATCTATGCCACCATCCTCGCCAAAGACGGCAGCCGCATGTCCAAGAGCAAGGGCAACGGCGTCGATCCGCTCGATCTCATGGACATGTACGGCGCCGATGCCATGCGTCACGCCCTGCTCACGCTTGTAACGGGCAACCAGGACGTCCGCTTCGACGCCGTTCTCAAGGACGGAAAGCTCGTCGCGAGCCCCCGCACCGAGGCCAGCCGGGCCTTCGTCACCAAGATCTGGAACGCGAGCCGCTTCGTGCAGATGAACCTCGAGGGCTACGAACCGGGTGCTGCTCGGGCGGAGACGCCCGAGGATGCCTGGATGTTCTCGCGCCTGGCGCATGCCGTGGCCGCCTGCACCGAGCAGCTCGCCGCATACAACTTCGGCGATTATGCCCGCGACATGCAGGGGTTCTTCTGGAATGAGGTGTGCGACTGGTACATCGAGCTCTGCAAGGGCCGCCTGCTCCACGGCACGGCGCAGGAGAAGCTGCAGGTGCAGCGCAATCTCGTGTTCGTGCTCGACACCTGCATGAAGCTCCTTCACCCGGTCATGCCGTTCGTCACCGAAAGCGTGTGGGGTGTGCTGCCCGCAAGCGAATTCGACAGCCATGACAGCGCGTTCCTCATGCTTTCCAGCTGGCCTGAGACCGAGCGGTTCGCCGCCTTCATCAACGATCGGGCCGAGCATGACTTCGACGTTGCACGCCGCGTCGTCTCCGCCGTCCGCGCTACCCGCGCCCGCTACGGTCTCTCGCCCAAGACGGAGCTCGAGGCCGCCGTGCGCGCCCCTCAGGTCGATTGCGCCGTTCTCGACGCTCAGCGTTCCTTCATCGCCAACGTGGGGCGCGTGAACGCCCTCGAGTTGGGCTCCGGTCTCGAAAAGCCTGCCGGCTCCGTCTCCGTGGTGGACGGCGCGCTCGAGATCTTCATCAAGGTGGGCGACTTCATCGATTTCGCTGCCGAGCGAGCACGCATCCACAAGGAGCTTGCCAAGGCCGAGAAGGATCTCGCCTCGGTTGAACGCACGCTGGCTAACGAGGGTTTCGTCGCAAAGGCAGCACCCGAGATCATCGAGAAGAAGCAGGGCCAGCAGACGGAACTCGCGCAGACCGTCGCTACGCTCCAAGCCCAGTTGGACGATCTGATGTAGACGGCTTCCCGCGCTGAAGAAAACGATCC
>JAWRJQ010000055.1:0-5793 GCA_040307385.1 Atopobiaceae bacterium | reverse complement strand
GGTCGCATTCATGAGCCATCTGACCTGCACAAACGGAGGGCAGGTTTTCGTCCGATGGAGAATCGAGCCCTGAAAACGGCAGAAAAGCGGAAAATTATGCCATTCCGGCGAATCGGCGTGTATGTCGGGCCCATGGAGCGGCATCGCGGCCCCGCGCTTGGATGGGAAGGACCGCCGCGTCAGGCGAGCACGGCAAAGCTTTGCGCCGGCATGGTCAGGCAGCCATCGCCGGCGGAGGCCGGGCCGATCCGATAGACCACCGCCTTGCCCGCAAGTGCCTCGCCCGTGTAGCGCTTTTCCTGGAGCGTGGGGTTCACCGCCAGAATCATCTCGCCTCTGCGATACACGAACGGCGCGCCTTCCTCGTCGTCGTTGACGACCTCGAACACGGCGTCTGCCTGCAGGTCTGTGTGCGCATGGCGCAGCGCGACGAGCCGACGGACCTCCCACAGCAGCGAACCCGCATCCGCGAGCTGGTCCTCTACGCACGGCGCATCCTCCCGCGCATCCACCGGCACATAGAGCCGGTCGGCGGGCGCCGTCGAGAAGCCCATGTTCCCAGCGCGGTTCCATTGCATGGGCGTGCGGCTGCCCGTTCTCTGATACCCGCCCTCTTTTGTGCGAACGTCGAGGTAGCGCATGCCGATTTCGTCCCCATAGTAGATGAACGGCACGCCGGGCATGGTGAGGATGAAGGCATAGGCGAGCTTGAGCTCGGCGGGCGACAGCGTTCGCGCGGGGCGCGGCGTGTCGTGGTTGCAGGTGAACATGCTGATGTAGCCGCACTCCCGGCTCTGCTCATACTTGGGCAGATAATCCTGCAGGAAGCGCCGGATGTCGCCGCCCGCCCCCGCGTGGAAGTAGCTATGGTCGCCGCCCTCCGTTTCGTAGTCGCGCAGCAGGGTATTGTAGCCGTTGTAGTGGTGATCCAGATAGAAATCCATATGAAAGCCCGCGTCGCACAAGGCGAGGGCCGGGTTGGACCACTCGCTGACGAGCGCGGCTTCCGGGTAGCTCTCGTCCATCATGGCGCGGATGTCGCGCCAGATCGCAGACGTGGCGCTCTTGCGGTCGTCGTCGTTCTTCACGAGCGAATCCGCCATGTCCACGCGAAACCCGTCGCAGCCGAGGTCCAGCCAGAACCGCATCGCATCCTTGAGGGCCTCTCTGGTTGCGAGCGCCTCGGGCGAGTCCACCGCCGACATCCAGGGCTGAGAGGGATTCAGCCAGCCGTAGTTGAGTGCAGGCTGCGAGGCGAAGAAGTTGAGCAGGTACGCCCCGGCCCGCTCCGTCATCCCGGCGATGTAGGGCCGCCCCTCCATGCCCTCGAACGCCTTGCGGGTCCAGATGTACCTGCCGGAAAGCTCGTTGGGCTCCGCCCGCGCGGACTCCTTGAACCACGGGTGCTGGTCGGAGGTGTGGCCGGGCACCAGGTCGAGCAGCACACGGATGCCGCGACCATGGGCTTCCTCGAACAGCCGCACCGCATCGGCGTTGGTCCCGTAGCGCGGCGCAACCTGCTTGTAGTCGCGCACGTCGTATCCGGCGTCCATGAAGGGCGAGTCGAAGCACGGATTGACCCACAGCGCGTTGCATCCCAGCTCCGCAACATAGTCCAAGCGTTGGATGATCCCTTGCAGATCGCCTATGCCGTCGCCGTTGGAATCCTGAAAGGACTGCGGGTAGATCTCATAGAAAACCGCGTCCGCAAGCCATGCCGGCCCCATCGCACCTCCCATGCCGCGCGTCACCGCCCCTCGCCGAACGTCAAGACGGCGATGCTGTATGGCGGCATGCTGATGGTGCCGCCCTCGTATGAGATGACGCCCTCGCCGGTGTTGAGAACCGCCGCCAGCTCCAGGTCGCCGGCAACCGCCGACAGATCTCTCTCGACGGCTTCCTCGCGCAGGTTCATGACGATCAGCACATCCTCGTCGCCCGTGCCGCGCCGGATGAAGCACGCCACGCTCTCATCGCTGACGGCATCCACCGGCTCCGTTGCGCCGCGGGCGATGGCCGGGAAGGCCTTGCGCACCCGGATGACCTCGGTGAACCATCTCCACAGGGAGAGGTCGTCCGCCACCTGGTCCTCCAGCGAGGGAAACTTCATCTGCACCTCGTCCATGTTGGGAGGCCCGGCGCACATGCCCGGCGCGTCGGCGTCGTCGCTCCAATACATGGGAGCGCGCTTGTTCTCGTCTTTCCCGGAGCCCTTCATGCCGATCTCCTCGCCGTAATAGACGAAGGAGTTGCCGGGCATGAACAGGCTCAGCGCATAGGACATCTTGGTGACGGGGCCCTCGTCGAGGGCATAGTAGCCGGCGCTCCGGCCCATATCGTGATTCGTGTAGAACGGCGCGCCCACATAGGCGGGATTGGCCTCGCCGTAGACCTCTTCGGCACGCACCATGGCCTGCACGTAGTCGGAGGCCGGGTAGCTGCCGACCATGACCGAGCGGATGATGCCCTCCGAGTCTGCAAAGGGAAAGTCGAAGAGCGAGTCGATGCCGCTCGTGTAGAGCGTCGCGATGGACGAACGGTCCGTCCACGCCTCCCCCACCACATAGCAGGCGGGATCGATGCTCTTGCCGGTTTGCGTCACAAACCTCAGAACCTCGACGTTGCCCTCGGGGTTGCCGGTCACGTAGGACGTCACGGCGTCGAGCCTGAACCCGTCCACGCCCTTATCGAGCCAGAACCGCATGATGTCCCCGATCTCGCCGCGCACCGCCTCGCTGCCCAGGTTGAGGTCGGGCATCTCCGACCAGAACCGCGCCTCGTAGTACCACGGCGTCCCCTCGAGCGGGGCAAACCCGTCCTGCGGCTCGCGCGAGAAGTTATAGTACGCGACGTACGGGCACGCCTCCGCGCTCGGCTCCTCATCGGGCGCAAGCCCGCGCAGATAGTCCGTCGCCGCGCTGAACCACGGATGCGCATCGGAGGTGTGGTTGAGCACCAGGTCCATCAAAACGCGGATGCCGCGCGCATGGCACTCCTCCAGCAGGGCCTCGTAATCCTCCATCGTTCCGAAGGCGGGGTCGATTGCAAGGTAATCGTCCACGTCGTACTTGTGGTAGGTGGACGAGGGGTGCACGGGGGTCAGCCAGATCTGGTCGAAGCCCATATCGCCTATGTAGTCGAGCTTCTCCCGGATGCCGTTCAGGTCGCCGATGCCGTCGCCGTCCGAGTCGTAGAACGAGTAGACGAAGATCTGGTAGGTCGTGCGGTAATCATCGTCGCGCGCAACCGGCTCCAGATCTCTGTTGTAGTCGATCATTTGGACGGTCGCGCCGGACGGGCCGGAAGGATCCGCTTCCTCCGTCGGCTGCTGGCCAGAGCATCCTGCCACGCACAGCAGCGCGCACAGGACCGCGCCCAGCATATGCGGTAGTCGTTTCATGATGTGCTCACCTCACGCGCGAAAAAAGCATCCTGCTGAAAGCCTGCAGGGTCCGCCCTACGTGCGCGGACCCTGCAGGCCCGATAACGGCCCTCGCCTATCCCTTCACCGCACCCGACATGCCCTCCACGTAGAAGCGCTGCATGTACAGGAACAGGATAGCGATGGGTATGGAGATCAGCACCGCACCTGCGGCAAAGCAGGTGTACCACTGATAGATGTACTCCTTCTGCAACATGTTCCACAGGCCGATGGCAACCGTGAACTGGTCCGCGTTCGCGCGGCACAGCACCTTCGCAAAGATGAAGTCGACCCACGGTGCGATGAACGCCGTCATGACGGTGTAGATGACGATGGGTTTGGACAAGGGCAGAGTGATGCGCGTGAACACCTGCCACTGCGTGGCCCCGTCGATGAATGCGGCCTCGTCGATGGACTTGGGGATGGTGTCGAAGAAGCCCTTCGAGATCTGGAATGTCAGGCCGGCGCAGGCGCAGTACACGATGATGAGGCCGATCCTGATGGCCGCGCCCTCCGTCAGGCCCATGGCCTTGAGGATGAAGTACTGGGCGATCATCGTCATGAAGCCGGGGAAGAGGCCGAGGATCATGGCCAGGTTCATGTAGGGCCTGCGGAACCCGAACCGCATGCGGCTGAGCGAGTATGACACCGACAGCACGAAGAACGTGCTGATCACACAGCTGAATATCGAGATGATCAGCGTGTTGGTGAACATCTTGGGAAAGTTGAGGACGTTCCGGTCGGTCAGCAGCCTGATGTAGTTGTCGAGCGTGTAGCCCTGCGGCAGGAAGGTCGTCGTGTAGGCGCCCGCCTCGGCGCGGAAGCTGGTCAGCACGATCCACACGATCGGGAGGACCCAGATCACCGCCAGCACGGCCAGCATGATGTGGATGAGGAGATTCGCTATCCTCCTGCTCGGGCTGAGCTTGTTTTTGGCCACCTGGTTATCCATCACATGAACGCCTCCTCATTCTTGTAGGAGCTGGAATTCCTGTACGTAACCAGCGTGACTATCGTCAGGATGACGAACGTCATGATGCCGATGACGGCGCCGAGGTTGTAGTACTGCTGGTCGATGGTCAGCTTGTACAACCAGGTCACCAGCAGGTCCGTCTGGCCGGCCGTGTCGCCCACCTGGGTGGGGCCGCCGCCCGAGAGCAGGTAGATGACGTTGAAGTTGTTGATGTTGCCCACGAAGCTGGTGATCAGGTAGGGCGTGGTGACGAACAGCATGTAGGGGAGGGTGATCTTGAAGAAGATCTTCACCGGCCCCGCGCCGTCCATGCGCGCCGCCTCGTAGAGCTCCCCGGGGATGTTCTGCAGGATGCCGGTCACCTGCAGCATCGTATACGGGATGCCCACCCACAGGTTGATCACGATGATCGTGATCCGAGCCAGCGTGGCGTTCGTCCAAAACGGTATGGGTTCGGTGATGAGCCCGAGGTTCTGGAGCAGCACGTTGATCGCGCCCGACGGCTGCAGCATGATGTTCATGATCATCAGGGTGACGAACTGCGGCACCGCGATGGAGAGCACGAAGCAGAATCTCCAGAACGCCTTGCCCTTGGTGTCCTTCCTGTTGATGACCATGGCAAGCGCCATGCCGAGGATGTAGTTGAGGAACGTGGCGAAGATCGCCCACACGATGGTCCACGCCAGAACCTGCCAGAACTGCCGGCCGATGTTGCCGTTCATGTTCAGCACCCGCACGAACTGGTTCACGCCGTCCCAGTCGAACAGGATCAGGTGCTCGCCTTCCTTGGAGTAGGTCGTGAACGCCATCGAGATCATGTAGATCAGCGGGACGACGTTGAAGACCAGGATGCCGAGGCATGGAAGGGTCATCAGCGTGATGTGCAGGTTGCCGTCGAAGAGGTTCTTGATGTCGCGGCGCAGGTTGGGAATCTCTTCTCCCCGCTCGATCCGCTTCTGGAGACTATAGGAATGCCGCATCTGCAGAATCCACAGCACCGCGAACCCCGCGATCACGAAGCAGGTGATCACGCCGGCAAGCAGCAGCTGCTGCGAGTTGTCGCCGGCGGAGTACTCGTAGATCTGCTTGGCCTCGTTCCAGACCTTGCCCTGCACCTCGGTGCCGAGGCTCGGCAGCATGCCCAGGTTATGGACACCCGTCGTGGCCATGTACAGCACGAAGGCAACCTCGAACAGAAACACCAGGAGGCCCTTCACGACCTGCCGGTGCCCGAGCATCCCCACGCCCATGAAGACGGCGGAGAACCTGGTGAACAGGTCGCCGTCCTTCAGGGCGTTGCGCACTGTGATACGGTCTTCATTCATAGTATCCAACCTTGTTTCCTATGAAGCGTGCAGCAGCGTGGGGGGGGGGGGGGGGGGGGGGGGGGGGGGGGGGG
>JAWRJQ010000054.1:0-34133 GCA_040307385.1 Atopobiaceae bacterium | reverse complement strand
TTCTCCGGCCAGCGCATCTGCGTGGTGGGCGGCGGCAACGTTGCCATGGACTGCGCGCGCTCGGCGCTGCGCTGCGGCGCCGACAAGGTCACCATCGTCTACCGCCGTCGCGTCGCCGATATGACGGCTCAGGACGAGGAGATCGTCGGTGCCAAGGAAGAGGGATGCGAGCTGCTTGAGCTCCATGCTCCCGTGCGCGTTGCCGTCGAGGATGGCAAGGTTGCCGGCCTCGTGGTGCAGCCGCAGATCATCGGCGGTCTCAAGTGGGGCCGTCCTGCTCCGCGCAACAGCCAGGCCGAGGAGCTCACCATCCCGTGCGAGCGCGTCATCGTGGCCATCGGCCAGGCCATCGAGTCCGAGCCGTTCGCCGCTCAGGGCGTCGCCGTCAATCGCGGGAAGATCGTCACCGATTCCGACGGCGCCATCGCCGGCTTCGACGGCGTCTTCTCGGGCGGCGACTGCCAGAGCGGCCCCGCAACCGTCATCCGCGCGGTCAACGCAGGCAAGGTTGCCGCTGCGAACATCGACCACTACCTGGGCTACAACCACCGTATCGAGCTCGACGTCGAGATCCCGCAGGTTCAGTTCAAGGGCAAGATCAGCTGCGCCCGTAGCGAGATGCCGTTCCGCGAGGCGAACGAGCGCGTCAAGGACTTCGATGAGATCGAGACCGGATACACCCACGAGGAGGCCATGCAGGAGGCATCGAGGTGCCTGCGCTGCGACCACTTCGGCTTCGGTGCATTCCGCGGAGGGAGGATCGAGCAATGGTAAACGTGACCATCGACGGCCGCGCCGTCCAAGTGCCCGAGCACACCACCATCCTCGATGCGGCCAAGGCGGCCGGCATCGACATCCCCACGCTCTGCTACTTCAAGGATCTCAACGAGATCGGCGCCTGCCGCGTCTGCGTGGTTGAAATCGCAGGCATCGATCAGCTCGTCGCCGCATGCAACAACTACGTGCTCGAGGGCATGGTGGTCAGCACCAACAGCCCCAAGGTGCGCACCGCGCGCAAGGTCAACGTGGAGCTGCTTCTCTCGCAGCACGATTCCGAGTGCACGAGCTGCGTGCGCAGCGGCAACTGCACCCTGCAGACCGTCTCCAACGACCTCGGCCTGTTCAAGCTCGCCTACGAGAAGCATCTGCCCGGCCAGCCGTGGGATCAGAGCTTCCCGCTGATCCGCAATAACGATAAGTGCATCAACTGCTTGCGCTGCATCCAGGTATGCGACAAGGTGCAGGCCACCGGCATTTGGGCGCTCACCAACCGTGCGAGCCACACCTCCGTGGGCGTGCGCGGCGGTGCCGATATCGCCGCCACCGACTGCGCGCTCTGCGGCCAGTGCATCACGCACTGCCCGGTGGGAGCGCTTCGCGAGCGCGATGACACCGACCGTGTGTACGAGGCGCTCGCCGACCCCAAGAAGACCACCATCGTCCAGGTTGCACCCGCCGTGCGTACCGCATGGGGCGAGGGCGTGGGCCTCTCGCACGATGAGGCCACCGTGGGCAAGATGGTCGCCAGCCTCAGGGCGCTCGGCTTCGATTACGTCTTCGATACCGACTTCTCCGCCGATCTCACCATCATGGAGGAAGGGTCCGAACTGCTCGACCGTATCGCACATCCCGAGCATGGCCCCATGCCCATGTTCACGAGCTGCTGCCCCGGCTGGGTGCGCTTCGTCAAGAGCCACTATCCCGAGTTCACGGCCAACCTGTCCACGGCCAAGAGCCCGCACCAGATGTTCGGCGCCACGCTCAAGAGCTATTGGGCCGAGAAGATCGGTGTGGATCCGCACGACGTGTTCGTGGTCTCCATCATGCCGTGTCTCGCCAAGAAGGCCGAGGTCGCCGAACCCAATCAGAACGATGCCTGCGGCGACCCCGATGTGGACGTCTCGCTCACCGTGCGCGAGCTCGACCGTCTGATTCGCGCCGACCACATCGACGCCCGTGCGCTCGACGAGGCCGAGTTCGACGATCCGCTCGGCATCGCCACCGGAGCTGGCCACATCTTTGGCGCCACCGGCGGCGTGATGGACGCGGCGCTGCGCTCCGCCCACTTCCTGCTCACGGGCTCCAACCCCGACCCCGATGCGTTCAGCGCGGTTCGCGGCATGGAAGGCTGGAAGGAGGCCACGTTCGACATGGGCGGCACGCCCGTGCGCGTTGCCGTGGCAAGCGGCTTGGCCAACACCAAGCGGCTGCTCGATGCCCTCAAGGCGGGAGAGGTCGCCTACGACTTCATCGAGATCATGGCCTGTCCGGGCGGCTGCGCGGGCGGCGGCGGCCAGCCCATCCACGACGGGTTCGAGATGGCCGACATGCGCGGCAACATCCTCTGGACCATGGATAAGGGCATGAAGCTGCGCTTCAGCCATGAGAACCCCTCGATCAAGATGATCTACGAGGAGTACTTCGGCGAGCCGCTCTCCCACAAGGCGCACCACCTGCTGCACACCGATCACTTCGGCTGGGAGATGCCCTTGGCACCTGGGGTGAAGTAACGGCGTTTGCAATCTAACGCAGAGGAGCCGACCGCGCGTCGCACGGTCGGCTCCTGTTCCTTACGTCCTGAGCGCTTTAGAACTCGACGGGAAGATCGTAATAGACGCACTTGAGCAGCTGCTCCATCTCCTCGGGCGCCGGCGTGCGGGGGTTGGACCCGGTGCATGCGTCGGCGAGGGCGTTGACGGCAACCTGCGGGGCCTTCTCGAAGAACTCCTTCTCGTCGATGATGGAGGTCTCGGCGATGGCGCCGCCCTGGCCGTAGTTCTTGATGCCCTGGGGGATGTCGATCGTATCGTTGAGATCGCGGATCATCTGGACGAGGGCTGCGACGAGCTCCGCCTCGGTCTCGCCGGCAAGGTGGAAGACCTCCTTG
Organism: Atopobiaceae bacterium; assembly: GCA_040307385.1. Lineage (GTDB taxonomy): Bacteria > Actinomycetota > Coriobacteriia > Coriobacteriales > Atopobiaceae > RUG721. Next base: position 31,246 of record JAWRJQ010000054.1, on the reverse strand, counting down.
GCGATGTAGGCATAGCGCGCACGCGCACGGTCGTCCTTGGCGTTGAACTGGATGACCTTGCCCAGATACATGGCGTTGGCGCAGCCGTGGATGATGTGGCCGCCGGAGAATGCGGCGCCGGTCTTGTGAGCCATGGAGTGGACGATGCCCAGCAGGCCGCTGGAGAAGGCGATGCCGGCGATGCACTGGGCGTCGTGCATGTGCTTGCGCGCCTCCTTGTCGCCCGTATAGCTTTTGGGCAACCATGCGACGATCTCGCGCATGGCGTAGAGGGCGTTGGCGTCGGTATAGGGCGAGGCGGCGGTGGAGACATAGGCCTCGATGGCATGGGTCAGCGCGTCCATGCCGGTGTGCGCGCAGAGCTTGGCGGGCATGGTGTAGGTGATCTCGGGATCGACGATCGCCACGTCGGGCGTGATCTCGAAGTCGGCGATGGGATACTTGACGCCCTCCTGGTAGTTGGTGATGATCGAGAAGGCCGTGACCTCGGTCGCCGTGCCCGAGGTGGATGAGATGGCGCAGAACTTGGATTTGGTGCGGAGCTTCGGCAACCCGAACACGATGCACATATCCTCGAAGGTGGTCTCGGGATACTCGTATTTGATCCACATGGCCTTGGCGGCGTCGATGGGGCTTCCGCCGCCGATGGCGACGATCCAGTCGGGCTGGAAGGCGGCCATGGCCTCGGCGCCCGCCATCACGGTCTCGACGGACGGGTCGGACTCGACGCCCTCGAACACCCGGACCTCCATGCCCGCCTCGTGCAGATCTGCCTCGAGCTCGGCAAGAAAGCCGCCGCGGCGCATGGAGCTGCCGCCGGTGACGATCATGGCCCGCTTTCCCTCGAAGTTCTTCACCTCGTGGCGGGCGCCTTCGCCGAAGTACAGATCGCGCGGATTCGTGAAACGTCCCATATGCACTTCCCCTCTCACATAACCGTGTCGGGCGCATCCCGACGATCGCATGGCACAAGCATCCCATCCGCCGCATGGGCGAGGTACTACCGCTTTGCTATGCCGGGGCATAGTTTCAGGCTATAGATACCGGTCAAGGTGGGAGATGTGCGCCAACGTGACGGAGAAATCGTGGCCGGCGGGCGAGAGGGGATAGCCCGGACGGCTGAGGATGCCGAGCTCCACCATGCCGAAGCCGGCGAGGGCAACGCAGGAAAATCCCGTGCGGGGCGTTTCTCCGCCCCATGTTCCAAGGGCGATGGTGTAGGCGTCGAGGCTCACGACGAGGTCGTGCACCGTCTCCCAGTCGGATGCGACGACGCGCTTCGATGCCGCGGGAAGCGGCAGCAGGTCATCGACGGGATTATCGAAAGCCCCCGCACCCGACTCGACCATGTACTCAACGCACAGGTGGTTCTCCAGATCTTCGAGACGCGCCTCGCGTTGCGCCGCGAGCGGGCTGCCCTTGCCCACGAGCACGACGGGGTGCACCGACGAGATGGGCGCGAACCTCAACCCGGCCCCGCGCACCGCATCTTCGAGCGCCGCTCGGTTATGGGCGCTGCGGAACAGCACCCCGAGCTCGCTGCGCTGGGAGCGGACGCTTTCGATGATGACGGGAACGCTCTCCTCCCGCAGCGTGAACTCGAAGCGCTCGCTTGCGTGCGTGCGAACAACCTGCGAGAACGCGGAGGTGACCAGCGGATCATGCTGGGCTGAGATGGAAAAGGCCGAGCGCGGCCCTGCGCTGCCCTTATAGCGCGCCTCGAGAAGGTCCGCCTGCTCGATGACGTTGCGTACGGAGGCGATGAAGCGCTCGCCGTCGTCGGTGAGTTCGACGCCGCGCGACGACCGTTCGAATATCCTGATGCCCAGCTCGCGCTCGAGTTCGGCAACGGCTTTCGAGAGGGACGGCTGGGCGATGAAGAGCGCCGAGGCGGCAGAGGTGATCGAGCCCATCTCGACGATCTTGAGCACGTATCTGAGCTGTTGGAGCGTCACCGCCATCCTCCTTGCCTGCTGGGAGCGCGAAGCACATGGTATCACAGGGCGCAAAACCGCTCCGATTGAAAAAAGGCGTTGACACGCATCGGGAGGAGACGTATATTACCTAGCTAGTTACTAGGATTTATGAAAGGAGCGGAGCAGTGCAGAAGCAGATCACATGCGCGTGTTGTTGCCTGTGTCCTTCGGCTGCCCGTATGCGCGTATAGCGTTCCTTTGCCATAGATGCATGCGAGCAGCCCATGCGGCTGCTTTTTCATGCGCCGCACCCCCGTCCTGTGCCCATGCATCGAATTCAAAGGAGCAACCATGCCTTACGCAGCCAACGTCAGCGCCCTGATCGGAAACACCCCGCTTATCGACCTGTCCTCCCTCGCCGCCTCGGGCGGTGCCACCATCCTCGGCAAATACGAGGCGACCAATCCGGGCGGATCGGTTAAGGACCGCATCGCACGCGCCATCGTCGATGATGCCGAGAAAACCGGCCGCCTCGTTGCGGGCGGCACCATCATCGAACCCACGAGCGGCAATACCGGCGTGGGCCTTGCCATGATCGCCGCAGAGCGCGGTTACCGGTTGATGCTCGTCATGCCCGACACCATGTCGATCGAGCGCCGCAAGCTCGCCGCCGCCTACGGCGCGGATATCGTCCTCACGCCCGGCTCCGAGGGGATGAAGGGCGCCGTCAACCGCGCCGACGCGCTTGCAGGCGAGACGTCCGGCGCCATCATCGCCGGTCAATTCGTGAACCCCGCCAACCCCCAAGCCCACTACGAGACCACCGGGCCCGAGATCTGGACCGCCACGGACGGCTCCGTCGATGCGATCGTTGCCGGTGTCGGCACGGGCGGCACCATTTCGGGGTCCGCGCGCTATCTCAAGGAACGGAAGCCGCAGGTGCGCGCCATCGCCGTCGAACCGGCGGAATCGCCCGTGCTCTCGGGCGGCGCGCCCGGATCGCATAGGATCCAGGGCATCGGCGCGGGATTCGTCCCCGACACCTACGATGCGGACGTCGTCGACGAGGTGCTCGCCGTCGCCTCCGAGAGCGCCATCGCCGTGAAGCAGCGCCTCTCGAAGGAGACCGGCCTGCTCGTGGGCATCTCGTCCGGAGCGGCCGTTGCAGCCGCCGTGCAGCTGGCCGAGAGCGGAGCCTATGCGGACAAGGTCATCGTAGCCGTGCTCCCCGACACCGGCGAGCGCTATCTCTCGATGGAGGTGTAGACGTGGCCGGTTCATCTCGCAAGGAGCCGGGCCTCATCGCGCTGATGCGCGAGGACGCCCGCGCCGCGCTCGCGCGCGACCCCGATGCCGCATCGATGCGCGATATCGTGCTGTTCTCCACGGGAACGCACATCGTGTGGGCGCATAGGCGCCATCACTGGCTCTACACGCACGGCTTCAAGACGCTTGCCCGCTGGCTCGCCAAGCGCATGCGCGTGAGGATGGGGGCGGATATCCATCCGGCTGCCACGATCGGACGCAGGTTCTCCATCGACCACGGCATCGGCGTGGTCATCGGCGGCACTGCCGTCATCGGCGATGACTGCCTGCTGTACCAGGGCGTGACGCTGGGCATGACCACCAAGAAGATGGGCGGCAAGCGTCATCCCACGCTCGGCAACAACGTGCTGGTGGGGGCGAACGCCACCATCCTCGGCAACATCTGCGTGGGCGACAACGCGCGCGTGGGGGCCGGTGCCGTGGTTGTGGACGAGGTTCCGCGCGACACGACGGTTGCCGGCGTGCCCGCACGGGTGGTGCGCAACCGCAGCCTGCATTTCGTGGAGCTGGACGAGAAGCCCGAAGACGTGCGTTGGAGCTGCGCGTTGTAGGGGCGCGCTGCGCTACTCCGCCGAGAGCAGCTCGATCTCGAAATTGAGCGCCTTGCCCGCCATGGGGTGGTTGACGTCGATCTTGATGTTCTCGTCGTCGAATCCGGCGATGACGGCGGGGAAGGGGCGGCCGTCGGGCGACGTGAGCGTGACGGTGGCGCCGACGATGGGATCGCCCTCGCCGCGGAAGATGCTGCGCGGAAACGCGAGGATGGCGTTCTCGTCGCGCTCGCCGTAGGCGTTCTTGGCCTCGATGCGCACGCTGACCGTCTCGCCCACGGACATATCGCGCACGGCAAGGTCGAAGCCGGGGATCATCTGGCCGGCCATGCAGGTGAAATCGAGCGGCGTTCCGCGATCGCGGGATGAATCGAATGTGGTGCCGTCATCGAGCGTTCCCACGTAGTGGACGCTGACCTTCTTGCCTTCGTTGGACATGCTGTCTCCCTGTAGAGCGGTTTTGCCTAGAACGCTATTGTACGCGACGGTCGTGCGAACACCGGGGCTTTTTTGCAAACACAGCAGGTGCTCGCGAAGCACGTGCGGCTTTCGTGCAGCGCTGTCCGATGCGTTAGAATTGCCCTTATCTAACACATACGTCGAATCGAGCCTGTCTATGATGGATAAACGCTTGCTCGCACTGGTGCCGGGAGCGCTCGGCCATGTGCTGCTCACCGTGGTGTGGCAGTTCGCGGGCCTTGTGGCGAACATCTGCTTCGTGTGGGGCGTCTGCCGCGTCCTCGCCTCGCTTATCGACGGCCTGCAGGCTCCCCTTGCGCTCTGCCTGGCGCTTATAGCCGTCGGCATTGCGGGCCGGGTGCTTGCCGCCCGCATGGCGCAGCGCGTCTCGTTCGAGGCCTCGGCCGACGTCAAGCGCATCATGCGCCGCCGCATGTACGAGAAGCTCCTCGTGCTCGGCCCGCATTATGCCGACGACATCCCCACCGCCGAGGTCGTGCAGCTCTCCGTGGAAGGGTGCGACCAGCTGGAAACCTACTTCGGCCAGTACCTTCCCCAGCTGTTCTATGCGGTGCTCGCGCCCATCACGCTCTTCGCCGTGGCGGCGTCCATCTGCCTTCCCGCTGCGGCGGTTCTGCTGGTGTGCGTGCCGCTCATCCCCGTGGTCATCGTCATCGTCCAGAAGATCGCCAAGCGCATCCTCGGGGCATACTGGGATCGGTACGCGGCGCTGGGCGACAATTTCCTCGAGAATCTGCAGGGGCTGTCCACGCTCAAGATCTACGATGCCGACGGCGTGCGCCACGAGCGGATGAACCGCGAGGCGGAGCGCTTCCGCACGGTGACGATGGCGGTGCTCTCCATGCAGCTCAACTCCATCATCGTGATGGATATCGTGGCGCTGGGCGGCGCTGCGGCAGGCATCTCGGTGGCGCTTTTCGCTGCGGCAAACGGCAGCGTCGATCTCTTCGGAGCGCTGCTCATCGCCCTGCTCTCGGCTGATTTCTTCATTCCCATGCGCCAACTGGGCAGCTTCTTCCACGTTGCCATGAACGGCATGGCCGCAGCCGATAAGATCTTCCGGCTGCTGGAGCTGCCCGAGGGAGAGCCGCGCGGGCGGATTCCCGAGCGCGGCGCGCACTTCTCCCTGCGTAACGCGAGCTTTTCCTACGACGGCGAGCGCGAAGTGCTCCACCGCGTGACCATCGACATCCCCGCCGCGGGGCTCACCGCCGTGGTGGGGGAGAGCGGGTCGGGCAAGTCCACCGTGGCCGCGCTGCTCGCGGGCGGCGAACCCGGCTACACGGGCGACATCCGCCTCGGCGAGCTGCAGGTGCGCGATATCGATCGCGCCCTTCTGGCGAGCTATGTGACGGCGGTGGGCAGCGCGAGCTTCCTCTTCGCCGGCTCGGTGCGCGAGAATCTCCTGATGGCAAGCCCCGACGCCCCCGACGAGGCTCTCTGGCAGGCGCTCAAGGCTGCTTCGCTCGACCGGTTCCTGCGCACCCAGGACGGTCTCGACACGATGCTCGAGGCGCAGGCCGCCAACCTATCCGGCGGGCAGCGGCAACGCCTTGCGCTCGCACGCGCTCTGCTCGCGCAGAGCCCGGTGTATATCTTCGATGAGGCCACGAGCAACATCGACGCCGAGTCGGAGGAGCGCATCATGGCCGCCATCAAGGGCCTCGCACGCCGCAAAGCCGTGCTCGTGATCTCGCATCGGCTGGCAAACGTGGTGGATGCGCAGCGCATCTACGTGCTCGATCACGGCACGCTCGTGGGGGCGGGCACGCACGAGGAACTGCTCGGCAGCTGTGCGCGCTATCGCGAGCTCTGGGATGGCCAGCAGATCCTCGAACAGTACGGGGAGGTGCGCCATGAAACGCTCTAACATGCAGGTCATGTTCCGCATGCTGGGCTTGGTGAAGCCGCTCGCCGGCATCATGGCGCTTGCCATCGCCTGCGGCGTGGCAGGATTTCTCTGCGCCAACTTTCTGCCGGTCGTCGCCGTGCAGGGCGCTCTAGCGGCGACGGATCGCGCCCAGAGCGCGCCGATCGCCCCCTACTGCATCGCGCTCGTCGCGATGGCCGTCGCACGCGGCGTGCTGCACTACGCGGAGCAGCGCTCCAACCACTACATCGCCTTCAAACTGCTCGCGCACATACGCGACCTCGTGTTCGCGGCCCTGCGCCGTCTCGCACCCGCCAAGCTCGCCGGAGCCGACCGAGGTGCGCTCGTCTCCACCATCACCTCCGACGTGGAGCTGCTCGAGGTGTTCTATGCGCACACCGTCTCGCCCGTCGCCATCGCCGTCATCATGACCGTCATCATGGCGGTGTTCCAAGGCGGCATGCATCCGGCGCTCGCGCTCGTGGCGTTTCTGGCCTCGTGCACGGTGGGCGTTGCCGTGCCCGTGATGACCTCGCGCGCTTCGGGCGAGCAGGGCAGGGCGGCGCGCGATGGCGCTGCCTCGTTGGCAGGCTTCACCCTCGACAGCCTGCGCGGCCTCTCACAGGTTCTGCAGTTCCACGCAGGCCCGCGCCGACTTGAGGAACTCGACCGCAGATCCGAGGAGCTTGTGGACGTGCAGCGCGGGCTGCGTGCCGTTGCGGCTGGCTCCACGGCTGCGGCCACGGCCTGCATCCTGGGCTTTTCGGTGCTGCAGCTCGTCGTTGCCGCAGCGCTCGCCTCGGTGCATGCTATCACCGGGCAGCAGGCGATCGTCTCCGTGGTGGCGCTCATCTCGTCGTTCGGTCCGGTCACGGCCCTCGCCAATCTGGGCTCCACGCTGCAGGGCACGTTCGCCTCGGCGCAGCGCGTGCTCGACATCCTCGATGAGGAGCCCCAGGTTGAGGAGGTCGTCGACGGCGAGGAGATCGTCTTCGACGGCGCCACCGTAACCGACGTGTCGTTCGCCTACGACGACGAGGTTGTGCTCGACCGCGTCTCGCTTGCCGTGGAGCCCGGTCAGATCGTGGGTATAACGGGTAAGAGCGGTTCGGGAAAGTCCACGCTCTGCCGTCTGCTCATGCGCTTCTGGGACGTCGATTCCGGCAAGATCCGCCTGTCCGGCGTGCCCATCGATCTGGTGAGCACGTCGTCGCTGCGCGCGACGGAGGCCTTCGTGGAGCAGGACACCCATCTCTTCCACGATTCCATCCGCGACAACCTGCTCATCGCCAAGCCGGATGCCGCTCAGGAGGAAATCGAGGCGGCGTGCCGCGCGGCCAGCGTGCACGACTTCATCATGAGCTTGCCGCAGGGCTACGACACCATGGTGGGCGAGCTGGGCGACACGCTTTCGGGAGGCGAGCGCCAGCGGCTGGGCCTTGCGCGCGCATTTCTGCACGACGTGCCGTTCCTGCTGCTCGACGAGCCCACGAGCAATCTCGATCCGCTCAACGAGGGCGTGATCCTGAAGAGCCTCGATGCGCAGCGCGGCAAGCGGGCCGTGCTGCTCGTCAGCCACCGTCCGTCCACGATGGCGATCGCCGACACAATCTTCTCGATGGATTCCGGGCGTGTGAGCTAGCGATGCGGCGCCGCGTCGGAGGGCCGTCCCGCGCCTATACGGCCCGCACGGCGGCCACCATGCCGCGCACATAGGCGCGGACGGGCTCCACGCAGGCCCCGCCCGTCTCGGCGATGATCTTGATGATGGCCGAGCCGGTGATGGCTCCGTCGGATAGCGCCGCCATGCGCGCGGCCTGCTCAGGCGTCGAGATGCCGAATCCCACGGCGCACGGCACGTCCGGGTTGGCTTGGCGCACGAGCTTCACCATGGCGCCGATGTCGCCTGTGATCTCGGAACGGACGCCCGTCACGCCGAGCGAGCTCACGCAGTAGACGAACCCTGTGGCGCTCGCCGCGATCTGCGCGATACGCTCCGCGCTCGTGGGCGCGATGAGCGAGACGAGCTCGAGCCCCTCGGCTGCGAACGGCTCGGCGAACTCGTCCTTCTCCTCGAAGGGAACATCGGGCAGGATGATGCCCTGCATGCCCGCTGCGCGCTCGCGTGCGGCGAAACGCTCCACGCCGTACGAGAAGACCACGTTGGCGTAGGTCATGAAGACGAGCGGGATGTCGCAGCCGCGTTCGCGGACGCGCGCGACCATGTCGAAGACATCATCGGTGGTGAGGCCCTGAGAGAGCGCCCGCAGGTTGGCATCCTGGATGACCGGTCCCTCGGCGGTGGGATCGGAGAAGGGGATGCCCAGCTCCACGAGGTCGACTCCCTCTTCGGCCATGGCGCAGACAAGCTCCTCGGTGACGTCGATCGAGGGATCTCCTGCGGTGATGAAGGCGATGAACGCCTTGCCGTTGCCGTTGCGGCTGAAGGCGTCTCGGATGGTCGGCATGATAGATCCTCCTATTCGTGCAGGTCATGCCCACGATACCGGGCGATGGCGGCAACGTCTTTGTCTCCGCGTCCCGAAAGCGTGACGATAATGACCTGGTCTGCCTCCATGGCCGGCGCAAGCTTCATGGCGTGCGCCACGGCATGGGCGCTCTCGATGGCGGGAATGATGCCCTCGGTCCGGCTGAGGTACTCGAAGGCGTCCACGGCCTCGTCATCGGTCACGGGAACATACTCGGCGCGGCCGATGTCGCGCAGCCATGCGTGCTCAGGCCCCACGCCGGGGTAGTCGAGCCCTGCCGAGATGCTGTACACGGGCGCGATCTGGCCGTATTCGTCCTGGCAAAAATAGCTCTTCATGCCGTGGAAGACGCCCAGCTTTCCGGTGGCCATGGTCGCCGCCGTCTCCCAGGTGCCGACACCGCGGCCGGCGGCCTCGCACCCGATGAGGCGCACGCCCTCGTCGTCGATGAAGTGGTAGAAGCTGCCGATGGCGTTCGATCCGCCGCCCACGCAGGCGAGCACCGCATCGGGGAGCCTGCTCTCCGCCGCCAGGCACTGCTCGCGCGCCTCGAAGGAGATGACGGCTTGGAAATCGCGGACGATGGTGGGGAAGGGGTGGGGTCCCATGACCGATCCCAGGCAGTAGTGCGTATCGTCGATGCGCTTGGTCCACTCCCTGAAGGTTTCGGAAACGGCGTCCTTCAGGGTGCCCGTCCCGGAGGCCACGCCGTGCACCTCGGCGCCCAGAAGGCGCATGCGGTAGACGTTCAGCGCTTGGCGCTCCATGTCCTCGACGCCCATGTAGACTACGCACTCCATGCCCAAAAGGGCTGCGGCGGTGGCCGTTGCCACGCCATGCTGGCCCGCGCCGGTTTCGGCGATGAGGCGCGTCTTGCCCATGCGTTTGGCGAGCAGCGCCTGGCCGAGCACGTTGTTGATCTTGTGGGCGCCCGTGTGGTTGAGGTCCTCCCTCTTGAGATAGACCTTTGCGCCGCCGAGATCGGCGGTCATGTTGGATGCGTGGTAGAGCAGGGATGGCCGCCCCGCATAGCCGTCGAAGAGCCCTTTGAGCTCTGCGCGGAAGGCGGGGTCGTCCTTGCAGCGCGTATAGGCGTCCTCGAGCTCGATGACGGCATTCATCAGCGTTTCGGGGATGTACTGCCCTCCATGGATGCCGAAGCGTCCGCGAGAGCTAGCAGAGTTGCCCATCGGTCCTCCTTACCGCGGCCACAGCCGCGCGCATCTTCTCGGGGTCTTTGATACGGCCCGTCTCGAGGCTGCTCGACATGTCGACGCCCCAGGGGCGCACCGTGCGGATGGCCTCGGCAACGTTTGCGGGCCCGAGGCCGCCTGCCAGGATGAAGGGACGCGAGATGCCTGCGGCAAGCGACCAGTCGAACGCCTCGCCTGCACCCTGCCCTGCATCGAGCAGCACCATGTCGGCGGGGCTTTCCTGCGCTCGCGCGATGTCGTGCTCGGAGCGCACCTGGAAGGCCTGGATGATGCCGGCCTGCGTCGCCGCGCGAAGGCCGCGCACATACGCGGCGTCCTCGCTGCCGTGGAGCTGCACCGCGTCGATGACGCCCTCGGCGGCAAGCGAGACGATCATCTCGCTCGCCGCATCCACGAACACGCCCACGCGCGTGATGCGCGGATCGACGAGCGCCGCGAGCTCGCGCAGCTGCGCCGCGCCGACCGAGCGGTGCGAACGCGGCACGTCGACGATGAAACCGCACATATCGGGCCGTGCCTCGTTGACGGCGGCGACATCTTGGGGGCGGTAGAGCCCGCAAAGCTTGATCATCGTCATAAGGTACGCCCCCTCAGCTCGTCGAGCAGGGCTCCTTTGTCCGATGCGCGCATGAGCGTCTCGCCTATCAGCACGGCGTCGACGCCCGCCTGCTCGAGGCGCGCCACGTCGTCGCGCGTCTCCACGCCGCTCTCCGAGACGAAGATACGCTCCGGCCCCACGAGCGGCCTGAGATCGATGCTGCGGCCGAAGTCGACCTCGAAGGTGCGCAGATTCCGGTTGTTCACGCCCACAACGCGTGCGCCGGCGGCAAGGGCGCGGGGTACCTCATCGGGCTCGTAGGCCTCGACAAGCGCGGAAAGGCCCAGCTCATGGCAGAGGCGGATGCAGCTGCACAGCTGCACGTCATCGAGAATCGAGCAGATGAGCAGCACCGCGCTCGCCCCGATGCACACGGCCTGGTAGATCATGAGCTCGTCCACGACGAAGTCCTTGCGAAGCACCGGGATGCCCACGCCGCCTGCGATCTGCGACAGATGGGCATCCGACCCCTGGAACCAGAACGGCTCGGTAAGGCAGCTTATCGCCGCAGCGCCGGCCTGCTCGTAGCTTCGGGCAATGGCCAGCGGATCGTAGGCAGGCGCTATGGTGCCCTTCGAGGGGCTCGCCTTCTTGCACTCGCAGATGAACGACACGCCGTCTGCCAGAAGCGCCGTCTCGAACGGGAATGTGCGCGGGCTTGATGCGGCGATCTTCTCGGCGCGGCGGACGATGCCGTCCTCGAGCCCGGCATCGCGCACCTCGGCAACGCGTTCGCGCGCGCGGGCGGCTATGGCCTGGAGTATGTTCTCGCGACCGGCCATCATGCGTTCGATTCCTCGATCAGGGCATCGAGCACACGGCGTGCCGTGCCGTTTTCGATCTGCGCGCGGGCACGCTCGATGCCTTGGGCAATATCTTGCGCAATACCAGCTGCGAACAGCGCGCATCCGGCATTGAGAAGGGCGGCATCGCGCTTTGGCCCGCATTCCTCTCCCGCGAGGATGGCCCGGACGGTCGCAGCGTTCTCCTCGGGCGTGCCGCCCAGAAGGTCGGATTTGCCGCAACGCGCGAAGCCGAAGCTCTCGGGCTTGATGACCGTCGTGCGGTAGAAGCCGTCGCGCAGCTCGCACACCGTGGTCGGAGCCGAGAGCGACACCTCGTCCATCCTGTCCTGCCCGTACACCACGAGCGCCCGGCGCACCCCGAGCGAGGCGAGGACCTTGGCAACGGGCTCGACCAGGTACTCGTCGTAGACGCCGAGCAAGAAGAATGCGGGCCGTGCGGGATTGGTGAGCGGCCCCAAGATATTGAAGACGGTGCGGAACCCGAGCTCGCGGCGGATGGGTCCCACATAGCGCATGGCGGGATGGTACTTCTGGGCAAAGAGGAAGCACATGCCCACCGTGCCGAGCAGCCTGCGGCATACATCCGGATCCTGCGATAGGTTCACGCCGAGCGCCTCGAGGCAGTCGGCCGTTCCGCATTGCGAGCTGGCCGCACGGTTGCCGTGCTTGGCCACCTTTGCTCCTGCGGCCGCGCAGATGAGGGCTGCCGTGGTGGAGATGTTGAAGGTGTTCGCACGATCGCCGCCCGTGCCCACGATCTCGAGCACGTCCATGCCGGGGTGGTCGACGGGCGTCGCGAGCTCGCGCATCGCCGCCGCGCACCCGCTGATCTCGTCGATGGTCTCGGCCTTGGTGCTCTTGGTGGAAAGCGCTGCGAGGAATGCAGCGTTCTGGGTGGGCGTGGTCTCGCCCCCCATGATCTCGAGCATGACGGTGTGCGCCTCGTCGTAGGTGAGGTCGTCCTTCATGACGATCTTCTCGATTGCCTCCTTGATCATGCGTGCTCCTTTCTGCTAATCGTGCCTGGCGGTTGCGAAATCCTGTACAACCTTGATGAAATTGGCGAGCATGGTGCGCCCATCGGGCGTGAGGATGCTCTCGGGATGGAATTGGAACCCGAAGGTGGGGTGGCTCTCGTGGGCAACCGCCATGACCTCGCCTGCCTGGCTCTCGGCGACCACCCGCAGGCATGCGGGCAGCGTCTGCGCTTCCGCCGCGAGCGAGTGGTAGCGCCCCACCTTGGCGGGCATGCGTATGTCGTCGAAGAGCGGGCAGCGGTCCTCGAAGAGGATGAGCGAGCTCTTGCCGTGCATGATACGCGGCGCATGGACGATGGTGCCGCCAAACGCCTCGCATATGGCTTGGTGGCCGAGGCACACTCCGAGGATGGGCACGGTGCCCGAGAGGGTGCGCACGAGCTCTTCGCAGATGCCGGCGTCGGCAGGACGGCCCGGCCCCGGTGAGAGCAGGACGGCTTCGGGCTCGAGGGCCGCAACCTCGCCGACTGCGAGGGCATCGTTGCGCACCACGCGGATGTCGGGGACGAGCTCGCCCACGAGCTGGAAGAGGTTGTACGAGAAGCTGTCGTAGTTGTCGATGAGCACGATCATGCGAGGCCTCCTTCCGACTCGCGCAGGGCGCAGATGACCGCACGGGCCTTGTTGAGGCACTCCTCGTACTCGCGCTCGGGAACGCTGTCGGCGACGATGCCCGCCCCCGACTGCACGCATACCTCGTCGCCTTTCTTGTAGGCGAGGCGGATGCCGATGCAGGTGTCGAGGTTGCCTGCGAAGTCGAGGTAGCCTATGGTCCCGCCGTAGATGCCGCGCTTGGCACCCTCGAGCTCCTGGATGATCTGGCAGGCGCGGAGCTTGGGAGCGCCCGAGAGCGTGCCCGCCGGCAGGATGGCGTCGACGGCATCGATGGCATCGCGGCCGTTTGCGATGCGCGCCGAGACCGTCGAGCCGATGTGCATCACATGGCTGAAGCGCAGCACGTGCAGGTAGCGCTCAACCTGCACGCTTCCCAGCTCGGCAATGCGGCCGAGGTCGTTGCGACCCAGATCGACGAGCATGTTATGCTCGGCGAGCTCCTTCTCGTCCGATAGCAGCTCGCGCTCGAGCTCCTCGTCCCCTGCGGATGTGGCGCCTCTCGGGCGCGTTCCTGCAAGCGGATAGGTGAAGAGCTTTCCGCTGGACAGGCGTGCGAGCGTCTCGGGGGACGCGCCCGCGATCTCCACATGGTCGCTCGTGAAGTAGAACATGTAGGGCGAGGGATTGGTGGCGCGCAGCACGCGATACGTGTCGAAGAGGCTGCCTGCGGCCTGCGCCGTGATGGGGTTGGAAAGCACGATCTGGAAGATGTCGCCCTCCACGATGCGGTCCTTCGCCTTCATGACCATCTGAGCGAACTCTTCCCGGCTGAGGCGCGGTGCGGGGTCGCTCAGCAGGGAGAGCGGCTCGAAGCTGCAGCGCCTGCCCTCGTGGATGATGTGCTCAAGGCGGTCGAGCTGAGAGACGGCCTGCTTGTACGCCCGCTCGAGATCGGGCCCGTCCGCATGCACGTTCGCGATGAGGACGACCTTCTGCAGATAGGTGTCGAAGACTACGAGCTGTTCGAAGAGCATGAGGTCGACATCGAGGAAGTCCTCGTGGCCAAGGCCCGGACGGCGCAGTATCGGCTCGGCATACTTGAGATAGTCGTAGGCGAAGTACCCCACGAGGCCTCCGCAGAAGGGAGGGAATCCCTCGAGCTGCGGTGCGCGGTTCTCGTCGATCACCTGGCGCAGAAACGGGCCCGGATGCTCTACCTGGCGTGTTTCCACCACGGGCTCGGCGCCCTCGACGTTGGTGCGCACGCGGAGCCGCCCATCGAGGCAGCTGATCTCCATGGTGGGGTTGGCGCCGATGAACGAGTAACGGCCCCAATGCTGGTCGGCCTCCGCGCTTTCGAGCATGAACACGTGGCTCGACTGGGCGCGCAGCGCCCGCAGGACCTCGACGGTGGTGAAGCTGTCGGCGTAGAGCTCGCGCTTGACGGGCACGCGGCGATATCCGTGCGCCGCCAGATCGCGCACGTCTTCGAGCGATGGCGCTGCCTGCGACGATGCCATGGGCGTCCCTCCCTTCCGATGGGACGGACCCGGCAAGATAAGAGCCCGTCCCGGACGTATGGTTCGTCCAAGGACGGGCTCGTGCGAGCTCGCGGTGCCACCTTGGTTCGGGGAGATGTCCCCGCGCTTATGGATGCAAGCACATCCTGGCACGTGACGTGTGCCTTGACGTCGCAGCCTACTGGGTTTCCCGTTCGGTGCGCCCTCGGCGGCCCAATCAACGCCTCGCATCTCGTCCTGGCTCGCACCGTCCCAGGCTCGCTCATCGCGCGTTCGACGTCTACCTTCCGCCTCATCGGTTTGGTGACGCTTGTCGGTCTTCTCTACTGTAGCAGGGGATTTCGTCCAGAGGCAGGGCCGCCGAGCTAGTTTTTTTAATTCGAAACACGGCGATCCATGAGCGCCGCGCCCATCCGTTCTGGTATCATGCTGGTATTGATTGTTAGAAGGAGCTAACTTATGGAACGGCAGCATGCGCTGAGAAAGGCCGCATTCGTGGCTGCGGGGCTTATCTGCTTCGGTGTCGGAACCGCAGGGATCTTCCTGCCCGTTCTGCCCACCGTGCCCCTGTATCTGCTGGCGGGCATCTGCCTGGCTAACGGAAGCGCGCGCCTTTCCGCATGGTTTGCGGGCACGGGCTTCTATAGGGAGCATGCGCTGCCCATCCGCGAGGGCAGGGGCATGACCATGCGCTCCAAGGTCGCATCGTTCATCGTCATCGTGCTGTTCTTGGGCATGGGGTTCTGTATGATGCGCACCACGCCTGTCCGGTGGATCCTCATCGCGGTCATCGTGTTCCATGCGTGGCTCTTCTTCCTGCACCTGCCTACGCGGGAGGACTAGGCGGAAGCGCGGGCGTGCCCCGCGCTCATCGCGCCCAGGTCTCGACACGAACACCAAGCCTGCGAAACGAACACCGCTGCAGTGTTTGAGAACACCACGGCAGTGTTCGCGCCTGCCGAGCTTCTTGCTGCAGATGGCGCCTTCGCGCACATGGTGGAACTGCAGGGCGCGAGCGCTGCCTGGCCGGTGTAGCACCCAGCTCCCATTGGGGGATACTCCCCGAGCGGGGGTTGGCCCGTCCTTCTCGCCCATGGCACGGAAACGCCTTATTCCTGCACCTTGAGCCGCTAGAAGGCCTTATTCCTGAGGAATAAGGCCTTCTGGTGCCAGAAACCGTAGGAATAAGCCGTTCTGGTGCCACGCCTCAAACGGACCACCAATGGGGGATACTCCCCGAGCGGGGGCGACGTGTGCCATACTTAACACATGCGCGATAACGGCAACATAGCGGTGTTCGACTCGGGCGTGGGCGGCATTTCCGTGCTCCGCGCGCTTGTGGAGGAGCTGCCCCACGAGCGCTTCCGCTATTTCGGCGATTCCGCCAATGCGCCCTATGGCGAGAAGAGCGAGGACCAGATCCTGCGCCTCACGCACGGGCATGTGGGCAACCTCATCGACGACGGCGCGAAGGCCGTGGTCATCGCCTGCAACACCGCCACGAGCGTGGCCGGCCCATCGTTGCGCGAGGCCTATCCGGACACCCTCTTCATCGGCGTGGAACCTGCGCTCAAACCGGCGGCGGAGGCCTACCCCGGCGGAAGCATCCTCGTGATGGCAACGCCGGTCACCCTCGTCCTCGACAAGTACCACGACCTCGCCGCGCGTCTCGACGACACCTGCACCATCCATGCGGTGGCCTGTCCCGACCTCGCCGCGCGCATCGAGCGGGGAAACCTCGATGCACCCGATATGCGCGCGCTGGTAGAGGGCTATGTGGGGAGCTATCGCGGCGCGGTCGATGCGGTGGTGCTCGGCTGCACCCACTATCCCTTCATCGCAGCTCTCATCCGCGACGTGCTGGGATCCGTCGAGTCCTTCGATGGCGGTGCGGGCACGGCGCGCCAGCTCAGACGCCGTCTTGCCGCGCGAAACCAACTCGCGCCCAGCACGGAACCGGGCGCGGTGGAGTTTGTTTCGAGTTTGGACACGCCGGAAGAGCTCGCCCTCTACGAGGAGTTCTTCTCCATGGCGCTCTAAAGGCTAGGGCTCGTGCTTGAGCTCTCGCGCCTTGCCCCAGAAGTTCAAGACGACGGCACCCGGCCCCAGGTGGCAGCCGATGGTGGCGCCCACCGGCGAGATGAGCACGTCATCTCCCTTGATCTTGTGGAACTTGCCCTTCACCATATCCGCCACGGCCTTGGCGTCGGGGAGGTTCTCGGTGTGGGTGATGATCACGCGCTCGCTGTAGTCGAAGCCGTCCTTGCAGAGCCCCGCCATGATGTCAACCTGGCGCTTGAACGCCTTGCGCCGGGTGCGGACCTTCTCTCTAACGCCCAGCGTGCCGTCGGCCTCGAGACAGATGACCGGGCAGATGTTGAGCAGGCCTCCCAAAATGCCCGCAGCCTTTGAGATGCGCCCGCCGCGGATGAGGAAGGTGAGGTCGGTTTGGATGAACCAGGTGTGCACCTCGAGCTTGTGGGTCTCGGTCCATGCGGCGAGATCCTCGAGCGCCATGCCCTCGTCGCGCAGATCGGCGAGCTTGTCCATGAGCAGGCCGTAGCCGCCGCTGGCGGCGGTGGACTCGATGACGATGACCTTGCGCTCGGGAAATTCGAGCGCAAGCTGGTCGCGCGCGGTGCAGGCGGACTGATAGGTGCCCGAGATGCCCAGCGCGAGGCAGGGATGCAGGATGTCCTTGCCGGCCGCCAGAAGCGGCCGCCATGACTCCATGTACTCGCCCACGCTCACCTGGCTCGTCTTGACGTCGGCGCCGGCGAGCATCTTGGCATAGAGATCGGCCGGCGCGTTGGTCTTGCCGAAATCGTCCTTGCAGGGATAGTCGTTGAGATAGTAGTTGAAATACACGTAGTGGATGTTGCGGCTCTCAAGATAGTCTTTGGTGAGGTCGCAGGTGGAGCAGCAGCTGAGAACGTAGTCGGTCATACAGTCACCTTTCGATAGCTGGACGGCGCTTTCAAGGATACCCGACGCACGGCAGCGCGTGCCAAAACAGATAGCATGCACACGAATGCGCTTTGAATTCGGAGAACCGCTGGTGACGTGCGGTGAGGGCGCTCAGAAATGCAACCGTGTGAAGGAGGCGGCGAGGCTCTTGAGGCACTCCTCGATATAGAGGTCGGCGCCGTTTTCGATGGCGCGGATCTTGGCGTTGATCTCGGAAAGCTTGGCTTCGTAGGGCCTCATGCGCTCTTTGACCTCACCCTTCTCGGAGAAGTTGAAGAAGCCCTTGCTCTTCTTCTCCTCCTTGAGCACGGCGAGCTCGGCCTCGATCTGGGCCTTCTCCTGCCCGAGCTCGGCGAGCTGCTCGGCATCGAGGGGGTGCGCCGCCCGGTACTCGTCGATGAGGAACTGGCGATGGTAGGCGGCCTTGGCCTTCCAGGAGTCCTTCTCGCCGGGAATGCGCAGGTCGTTTGCGTGGAGCGGGCGGCTCGTACGGTAGGTGCCGTCCTCACGTCTCTCATGCACGCGCGTGTCGGTCATGGCGTCCACGATCTCCGCGCAATTCTCGAAGATCAGGATATCGGCAACATGGTCGTCGGGGTCGATCATGGCGGCGTTGTTGAGCGCGGCAAGGCATGCCATGGCCTTCTCGGTTACGGGGCGCAGCGCATTCTCGGTGGGATGCGGAAGCTTTTGGTAGTCGGCGATGATCTGCTGGAAACCCTGGCAGATATAGTTGTTGACGTCGCGATTGCCCATCGCTGCGGTGACCTTGGCGGGGTCGAAGGCGCCGCGGGGGCCGGGCTCGAACTCCTCGATGAGGGGTGCGGCCGCCGCCTGCGCCGCCACGGCGGGCGCTGCGCCGGGCACGTTGATGATGATGGGGGAGGCGGCGATCGGCTGAGGCTGAACGGAGGCGGGTGCCGCACCGGCGCCGGAGAGCATCGCCCGCGCCTCTTCGAGCGTGTACTTGGTGCCGCATCCCTGGCACACGAAGAAGCCTCCGTCTTTGACGAACTGGTTTGATCCGCAGAGCTCGCAGGTGGGCTGCGCCATGATGGTCTCCTTCCGAATCATAGTTGAAAAAATTGTATAGCGCCTCGTACAAGGTGGTGAAGCGCCCGGAAGGCCGGAATCGGCTAACGGCGCTTGTCCCGACGGTTGCGCAGGTTGACAACGGTTCCCTGCATGCCGTGGGGGATATACGCAAGGCTGTGCAGATCATCGGGGAGATAGTCCACGAGCGAGAGCGAGGCGGTCTGCCGAGGCTCTCCGGCAAGCTCCGCCACACGTGCTTCGAGGGCGAAGACCTTCGCTCCCATCGAACCCAGACGCTCCTCGTACTCGCTCGCCGGCGTGCGGGGGAACAGCGCCCGGTAGTCGTCGGTTTCCAGGCAGATCTCATAGCCCGCCAGCTCGAACTGCGTGCGCGCGAAGGAGAAGAGCGGCGCGTGGTCGGTCTTGAAGACGACGCGCCCCTCTCGGGAGAGCACGCGGCGATACTCGATCAGGCGTTCAAGCGCGACGAGGCGCTTGCCCGCCTCCTTCTTGCGCGGGAAGGGCGTGGGAAAGTTGATGGTGATCCCGTCGAGCTCGTGTGCGCCGAAGAACCGGTGCACGTCGTCGCCGCGTCCGGGGACGAGCAGGGCGTTGGCAAGCTCCGCCTCGCATACGCGCTGCGCGGCATAGGCGATGCATACGGGCTCGGCGTCGAGGCCGATGAAGAGCGTCTCGGGCTCCCGGCGCGCCGATTCGACGAGGAACGACCCCTTGCCGCAGCCGAGATCGAGCTTGAGCCCGCGAAACGCGCGTGCGCCGAGCGGCGTCGTCGCATCGCGCCAGCAGCCCGCGAAATGCGTGGGAACGAGTTCGATGGCATCGGCGTAGCGCTCGAGGCGTTCCTCGAGCACGAAATGCTTGGGCAGACGCGCGTGCATGCCGTGCATGGAGGCTACCCCTCTTTCCGCAGGCATGCCGCCTGCAGGAAGGGCGTCGTACGAAGGGAGCATGCTTTCACGCGCCTATGCCTCGCGTTCTTTGATGAGACCCTGGATGGTTGCCATGAGCGGGGGCACGACCTGCTTCTTGCGGCTCACGATGCCCGGCAGCACCGCTTTGCCGTCGAAGACGTCGACATGGAAGGCGCGCTCCACGATCTCCTCGCCGTCCTCGCCGAAGAAGAGCATGTCGGACGTCTTGGACTTGATGTCGGTGAAGAGATAGAAGAGCAAAGGCAGGTTCTCCTTGGCGGCGGCATCGGGCAGATAGGGTCCGATGAGCTCTTCGGCGGCAAGACGGCTCTTGTCGGTGAGATAGGACCCCTGACCCACGCCGAAATGCACGTTGCCGCGGCTGAACACCTTGAAGTCCTGGCCGAAGAGATCCTCGGCGGAGCGGCCGGTGAGGTCGGCGCCCGCCTCGAACAGGGCATCGGCATACTCGTCGATGTTGACGCCGGCGATGGCCGCGAGCGCCATGCCGGCCGCGCGGTCCTTGTCGGTGCAGGTGGGGGAGCGGAACACCAGCGTGTCGGAGAGGATGGCGGAAAGCATGATGCCCGCGATGTCGGGCGGGATCTCGACGCCCTGCTCGCCGAACATATCGTAGATGATGGTGCAGGTGCATCCCACGGGCACGTTACGGAACATGACGGGGCCCGAGGTTTCAACCGAGCCGATGCGGTGATGGTCGATGATCTCGAGGATATCCGCTTCCTCGAGGCCGTCCACCGCCTGGCTGCGCTCGTTGTGGTCGACGAGGATGACGTGCTTCTTGGTGGGCTCGAGCAGGTTGATCGAGGTGACCGAGCCGATGTAGCGGCCTTGGTCGTCGAGCACCGGGTAGAAGCGGTGGCGCGTCTTCGCCATGATCTTCTGCGCGTCTTCCACCGAGGTGTTACGCGAGAAGGAGATGATGCGCTCGGCGTCGAGCATGTGCGCGCGCACGGGGGCGGACATGTTGATGAGCTGCGTGGCCGCGTAGGTGTCGTACGCCGTTGAGATGACGGCGCAGCCATGCTGCTGAGCGAGCTCCACCATATCGTCGCCGATCTTGACGCCGCAGCAGATGATGAGGCATTTGGCGCCGTGCTCGATGGCGAAGCGCTGGGATGCTTCGAGGTTGGTGACGAGTACGACGTCGCCCTCCTCGAGGATGGTCGAGAGAACCTCGGGCGTGGTGCCCACGATGATCTTGCCCGCATCGATGGTGCTGTTGGGATCACCGGAGACCATGGTGCCGGAAAGCGTGTCGAGCACGTTGCCGTAGCTGGTATGCGAGCGCGCCAGCACATCGGTGCCGAAGATGTCGAGATTGGCGTTGGCGATGTCCTTCACCGCGACGAGCCCGAGGAGGCGGTTCTGATCATCGGTGATGCAGAGGGTGTCCATCTTGGCCTCGCGCATGAGCGTCCATGCCCTGAAGAGGCTCGTCTCGCAGTCGATGCCCACGGTGTACTGGATGTCGGCGTCTTTGATCTGCGGCGTCACCGTGGTGATGAGGAGAGGCTCGTCGAAGCCGAAGTGCCTGAGCGCGAAGATCGTCTCCCGGTTGAGCGTGCCCGCACGGCGCGCCTCGTAGAAGGGCCCATCGCTTTTCTGGTTCTTGAGATAGGCGTAGGCGATGGCGGCGCAGATGCTGTCGGTATCGGGGTGCAGATGGCCGATGACGTTGACTTTGCGGATTGTCGAAGGCATGGCGGCTCCTCGAACGAGTGCGGGCTGATACTCCATTGTGCCTCAAATAGGGGGAGAAGAGCCAGCCGAACATGCTGGCCGGTACAAAACATGCATGCGAGGAACGGGCCGCCCCGCACCGCGCGGAGAAGCTAGCGGGCGCGGTCGTGGTTGACGGGCGTGTAGAACAGGCGGGCGAGCTCGTCGACCTCGCGCGTCTGCCCGAGCGCCCACATGGTCTTCGCCACGAGCGCTTCGATGGTCATGTCGCCCGCGCGCAGGATGCCCGGATGGTCGGCATAGGCTCTGCCCACCTCGTACACGCCCAGATCGAGGCCCTCTTCAGGCACTTGCGTGGTGATGACCACGGTGCGCCCCGACTCGATCCAATCGAAGATGGCGGCCTTGAAGGAGGCTCCCTCGCGTTCGGGGATGCCGCCGATGCCGAAGGTCTCGAGGATGACGGCATCGTAGGCGGGCTTCAAGGTTTCGAAGATCGCCGGCGAGAGGCCCGGCGTGAGCTTGAGCACGCATACGCGCTCATCGAGCGTGTCGTAGAACGTCGGTTCCGGCGGGTAGTCCCCTCCCATGCCCATGCCCCGGATGATGCGGTCGCCGCGCAGGACGGCGAGGGCGGGATAGTTGACGCTCGTGAAGGCGTTCGCGCTCATGGTGCGCTGCTTGTGGGCGCGCGTGCCGGCGATGGCCTGCCCGCCGAAGACCACCGAGACGTCGTTGCTCGCCTCGTCGAGGGCATAGAGCATGCTCTGGTAGAGGTTGAGCTTGGCGTCGGTGAAGGGGTTCGCCATGGGTTGCTGCGACCCTGTGAGCACGATGGGCTTCGCGCTCGCCTGGATGAGATACGAGAGCGCCGCCGAGGTGTAGGCCATGGTGTCGGTGCCGTGCAGGATGACGAACCCGTCGTAGGCGCTGTAGCTCTCGTGGATGATGCGCGCCATCTCGAGCCAGTCGGCGGGGCGCATGTTGGTGGAGTCGATGTTCATGGGCTGGGTGAAGTCCAGGTTGCAGAGGCCGTCGATGAGCGGCACCTGCTCGGCGAGCTCGCTGCCGGAGAGCGTGGGGGAGAACCCGCGCCCGTCGGCCGTGGAGGCTATGGTGCCGCCGGTCGCGATGATGAGGATGCGCTTCATGCCGAACCTTCTTCGTCGAGGACATGGGCGAGCTCGATGTTCATGTCCACCGGGGTCTGGATGCCCGCCACCGAGCCTTGATGCGTATACTGCCACACCTGCAGGTCCAAGGGGACCGACGGCGCCTCGTCGTATTCGGCGAACCAGTAGCCCTCGCGCATGAACGAGAGGGTGTCGATGCGCGAGAGGTCGTAGGCGTTTCCGTAGATGAGGGGACGGTATCCCGCCTCGGCGATCGTGTCGCAGAAGGCGCGCGCGGCAGCGGTGAGCTCTTCTCTGCCCAGGTTGTCGGCGCGGCCCGAGAAATCGGCCGTGATCTCGTGGTCGTAGGCGATCTGCAGCTCCAGGCTTCTTCCCGCGAGCAGATCGAGCACGAACTGCGCCTCCGCGCGTCCCTCCTCGGCGTTGGCTGCCTGCGAGAAGATGTACAGGCCGACGTCGAGGCCGGCCGCCTGGGCGCCCTCGAGGTACTCATCGAACCGCTCGTCCGCATAGAGGCCGCCCTCGGTTGACCCGCGCCATGCCGCACGGATGTAGACGAAGTCGATGCCGTCGGCTGCGACCGCCTCCCAGTCTATGGCGCCCTGGTGCTCAGAGACGTCGATGCCCGTGCGCGAGCGCACGATGCCGTCGACCACGTACGCGGCGCGACCGCGCTCGTCCCATACGAGGCAGTCCCAATCGTAGGGCGATCGGATGGAGCTATCGGAGATGTCGACCGGACCTTTGGGGTCGCGCGCGGCATCCGCGGCGTTCGAGCAGGCGCCGAGCGCGCATGCCGCCGCCGCGAGCAGCGCGAGCAGTCCGTTCGCCGCCCGCCTCTTCCAGTCCATGAGCTTCCCTTCGCGTAATCGTCTCGGTCAGCGATACACTATACGACAGGCACATGGAAGTCTTTTGGAGGCGGCGCGGCATGCCTGCAGCCCCAAGAGGATCAGGGGACCATCATGCTGTTCTTCGACCGGTTGATCAAAAGCGGGTTCCACAAGCCCCAGACGGGCGAGCTCGCGCAGCTTGTGACCGTGTGGGGTGAGAAGCTCGATCCCGAGGCCGTGCTCCCCGAGCATCCCGATCCCTCGATGGAGCGCAGCTCCTGGACGTCGTTGAACGGCGTCTGGGACTATGCGTTCGTCTCCTGCGCCGACCCTTCCGTCGCATGGCGCGAAGAGCTTGCCGCGATACAGTCCGACGGCACGATCGTCGTGCCCTTCTCGCCCGAAGCGTATCTGTCGGGCGTGGGCACGCGCCCTGCCGAGGACGAGCTGCTCGTTGAGATGCGCGCCTTCGAGGCTCCGGCCATGGGTGCGGACGAGCGTGCGATCCTGCATTTCGAGGCGGTCGACTGGTGCTGCTCGGTGTGGGTGAACGGTGCTAAGGTCGCCGAGCATGCGGGCGGATACCTGCCGTTCTCGTGCGACATCACCGCGCAGCTCATGCCGGGGGACAACGCCCTGCGCGTGCAGGTGTTCGACCCCAGCGAGAAGGGTACGCAGCTGCGCGGCAAGCAGCGCATCGACCGAGGCACCATGTGGTATACGGCGCAATCGGGCATCTGGCAGAGCGTCTGGCTGGAGGTCGTGCCCAAAAACCACATCGTATCGCTCTCGGTCGAGCCCGATGCCGACGCCGCGCGCCTCACCGTGCGTGCGACGGTGAGTGCGGGCGATGCGCCGCTTGCGGTCGAGGTCTTGGATCAGGGCAGCGTCGTGGCGTCGGGTTCGGGGGATGCCTCGCGCGTGGATGTCGATCTGGGATCCGTGCATAGATGGTCGCCCGACGATCCCCATCTCTACCGGCTTGCGGTGACGTTCGGCGAGGATCGCGTGACGAGCTATTGCGCGTTCCGCACCGTATCGATCGAGGAGGACGCGGCGGGCATCAGGCGCTTCTGCCTCAACCACAAGCCCTTCTTCCTGCGCGGACTGCTCAACCAGGGTTATTGGTCCGACGGCCTGCTCACCGCGCCGTCCGACGATGCCCTCGTCTTCGACATCCAAACCTGCAAGCGCCTCGGCTTCAATATGTTCCGCATGCACATCAAGCTCGAGCGGGCGCGCTTCTACTACCACTGCGATCGGCTCGGCATGCTCGTGTGGCAGGATATGGTGAGCGGCGGCGGGGAGATCTCCGTGTGGCTGACGCAGCAGAGGCCCACGCTCTTCCCGGGTTCGTGGACGTCCATCGACGACCGCACGCCCGCAGCATGGGATACGCTCGCTGCAGGCGACGAGGGCTACCGCGCGGAATGGACGGCGACGACCAGGGCAGCCGTGGAGCGCCTGCGCGCGCATCCCTGCATCGTCACCTGGGTGCTCTTCAATGAGAGCTGGGGGCAATTCTGTGCGGGCGACGCCACGCGCATGGTGCGCGATCTCGATCCCACGCGGCCCATCCTCTCCGCGAGCGGATGGTACGATCAGGGCACGGGCGACTATCATGGCGTGCACAACTATTTCAGGCCCCAGAGGGTCTGGCGCGACGCTTCCGGCGGGCGCGCCCTCGTCATCAGCGAGTTCGGCGGCCTCACCTGGCACGATCCCGACCATGCCGCCTGCCCGAAGCCGTACGGCTATGCGGATTTCGCGAGCATCGGCACGTGGCGCGCGGAGCTCGCGCAGCTGCTCGCCCGCGTGGATGCGCTGGAGGAGCGGGGCTTGTCCGGCTTCGTCTACACGCAGGTTTCCGATGTGGAGGAGGAGACCAACGGCCTCATGACCTATGATAGGAAGGTCATCAAAGCTGTCGAAGGTGCCGAGCGGGCAGACGGTCCGATATCGCAATGAGCTGCATGCCGAGAGCTCTGTCCATGCGACGCATTCGACATCTCGCAAAGGAGCGTTATGGCGGAGTTCGTCTATCAAATGCATAAGGCCCGCAAAGCCGTCGGCGACAAGGTCATTCTCGACGATGTCACCGTGGGCGTGTATCCCGGCGCCAAGATCGGCGTGGTGGGTCCCAACGGCATGGGCAAATCGACCTTGCTCAAGGTCATGGCCGGTCTCGAGCAGGTTTCGAACGGCGAGGCTGTGCTCTCGCCCGGCTATACGGTGGGCCTACTCCAGCAGGAGCCGCCGCTCGATGAGGAGAAGACCGTGCGCGGCAACATCGAGCTCGCCTTTGCGGACGTGCTCGCCAAGGTTGCCCGTTTCAACGAGATCGGCGAGCTCATGGCCGATCCCGATGCCGACTTCGACGCTCTCATGAGCGAGATGGGACGCCTGCAGGACGAGATCGACGCGGCGAACGGCTGGGACCTCGACAGCCAGCTCTCTCAGGCCATGGACGCGCTCCAATGCCCCGATCCCGACATGCCCGTCTCGGTGCTCTCGGGCGGGGAGCGCAGGCGCGTGGCGCTCTGCCGTCTTCTGCTCGAAGCCCCCGACCTGCTGTTGCTCGACGAGCCCACCAACCACCTCGATGCCGAGAGCGTGCTCTGGCTCGAGCAGTTCCTGCACCGCTACGAGGGCGCGGTCATGGCCGTCACGCACGACCGCTACTTCCTCGACAACGTGGCCGGATGGATCTGCGAGGTCGATCGCGGCCAGCTCTACCCGTATGAGGGCAACTATTCGACGTATCTCGAGAAGAAGGCCGCGCGCCTCAAGCTCCAGGGCGAGCAGGACGCCAAGCGCGCGAAGAAGCTCGAGCGCGAGCTTGCCTGGGTGCGCAGCGGCGCCAAGGCGCGCCAGGCCAAGGGCAAGGCGCGTCTCGCGCGCTATGAGGAGATGGCAGCCGAGGCCGCCGCTTCCAAGAAGCTCGACTTCACCGAGATCCAGATTCCCGCAGGTCCGCGCCTGGGCGCCAAGGTGCTCGTAGCCGAGAGCATCTGCAAGGGCTTCGGCGACCGCGTTCTCATCGACAACCTCTCGTTCATGCTGCCGCGCAACGGCATCGTGGGCGTGATCGGCCCCAACGGCGTGGGCAAGACCACGCTGTTCAAGATGATCGTGGGCGCCGAGCAGCTCGATTCCGGCACGCTCGAGCTGGGCGAGACGGTCAAGCTCTCCTACGTCGATCAGGGCCGCGCGGGCATAGACCCCGACAAGAGCGTGTGGGAGGTCGTCTCGGGCGGCAACGACTACATCGTCGTGGGCGAAACCGAGGTGCCGAGCCGCGCCTATGTGGCGAGCTTCGGCTTCAAGGGCCAGGACCAGCAGAAGAAGGCGGGCGTGCTCTCGGGCGGCGAGCGCAACAGGCTCAATCTCGCGCTCACCCTGCAGCAGGGCGGCAACCTGCTGCTGCTCGACGAGCCGACCAACGATCTCGACGTGGAGACGCTCGAGAGCCTCGAGGAGGCGCTCGAGCGCTTCTCGGGCTGCGCCGTGGTGACGAGCCACGACCGCTGGTTCCTCGACCGCATCGCCACGCACATCCTCGCCTGGGAGGGCGATGACGATAACCCCGGCCGCTGGTTCTGGTATGAGGGCAACTTCGAAGGATATCAGGAGAACCGCATCGCGCGCTTGGGTCCCGATGCCGCGCGTCCTCATCGGCTGCACCGCAAGCTTACGAGGGATTAGGAGGCGTCCATGGGCGACAAGATTCTGTTCGTGGGGTATCCCCGCTGCTCAACCAGCAATAAGGCGCAGAAGTGGCTGGACGAGCATGGCGTGGCGTACACGTTCCGCCATATCGTGGACGAGCGGCCGACGGCGCGCGAGCTCGAGGCGTGGATTGCGGCGAGCGGGCTGGCTTTCAGGCGCTTCTTCAACACGAGCGGCAGGCTCTATCGGGAGCTGGGCGTCAAAAAGCAGCTCGACGAGGGCATGGCCCAGCAGGATGCCGTCGAGCTGCTCGCCACGGATGGACTGCTCGTGAAGCGCCCCCTCGTGGTGGGCGACGGCTTCGTGCTCGTGGGATTCCGCGAGCCGGAGTGGGAGGCGGCGCTGCTGTAGCGGTGCGCGGCTTTATGAACGCGCGCTCCCGCTCCGGTACTCTTCGAGCTTCTCGTTGAGATCGCGGCTCTCCTTCCGTGCCTCCAAGTAGGAGAAGGCCGTCATGAGGGCGAATATCGCCAGGTACGTGACGGTGAACGATATCCATGCGCCGATCATGTCCGTGGGAAACCAAGACAGTTTCACGGCAACGACGGCGAGCACCGCATACAGGCAGACCCCGAAGAGCGCGAACCGCAGCGGATAGGCCATGCGCTTGATAAGAGCGGGCGTGAAGAACACGAACCGGAGCGCTGCGGCGAAGACGCATACGGCGAGTATCGACCAGCTGAAGTTGATGCCCTGCTGCGCCGCGTCGTCGGCGAAGATCGACCCGAAGATCATGCCCGTGGTCATGACGATGGTGAATACGACGCAGACCGTGAGGAAAAAGGTCTGCGCATGCTCCGCCGGCGTCTTCCGCTCGGTGTCGATAACGTTTCTGCGTGTCATGGCACGTCTCCTTTCACGAGGCGTTTCTTACAGCATTCCCAGCTTCTGTTTAACGCTCGAAGCGTACTGGCGCGATATGATGATCTGCTCGCCGTTGTCCATGGTGGCGATGATCCTGCCGTTGAACTCGGGTTTCAGCGAGACGATCCTGCGGAAGTTGATGACGCAGCCTTTGGCCACGCGCAGGAAGTCGCAGTCGGCGAGGCGGTCTTCCATCTCGTAGAGGCGAAGCGAGGTCTCGAGCACTTCATCTCCCGTGTAGATGAAGGTGCGCTTATCGACCGATTCCACGTAGAGCACGTCTTCGGCGTTGACGATGCGCGTGCGCCCGTCTGCGCTGCCCGTTACCTTGCGATCGAGCATCCGGAGCCTCGACACCATGTCGAGCACCCGCCTGTCCGCCTTCTTGCAGATGATCGTCACCTCGATGTCCTGGGCGGAGGGCTGTTCGTCTATCGTGATCTTCATAGCGTTTCCCTTCGACATGCGATATGGTAACCCGCGCGGACGTCGGATCGGGGTCGCGTGCGCCCGAGCTGCGCCCGCGTCGTACCGAGCTGCAGGATGCGCATGCTCACATGCATGCGGCGTTGTTATACTCGATGACGATCGGTTCATGCCGTCCCGGGAGGTCTTCATGGCGCATACGTCCGAATCGCAGGGTTTTCTCGCCCGCAAGGGCATCGAGATCAGCTTTCAGCGCTACGGCATCAACGCGCTCGGCGCCATGGCGCAGGGCCTCTTCACCTCGCTTCTGATCGGGACCATCTTCAACACGATCGGCGATCTCACGGGTCTGGAGGCCTGCAAGACCATCGGTTCTTTTGCGATGGCGGTCGCCGGCCCTGCGATGGCGATCTCGATCGGCTCCGCGCTCCAGGCGCCGCCGCTCGTGCTCTTCTCGCTCGCCGCGGTGGGCCAGGCGGCCAATTCCGCCGGCGGTGCGGGCGGTCCGCTCGCCGTGCTCGTGGTCACCATCGTGGCTGCCGAGCTCGGTAAGGCCGTCTCCAAGGAGACGCGTGTCGACATCCTCGTCACCCCCGGCGTCACCGTGGGTGTCGGCTGCGCGCTCGCCCTGCTCGTTGCACCGTGGATCGGCGCGGCAGCATCTTCCGTGGGCCGGCTCATCATGTGGGCGACCGAGCTCCATCCCTTCCTGATGGGTATCATCGTCGCGCTGATCATCGGAGTTGCGCTCACGCTCCCCATCTCGTCTGCGGCAATCTGCGCGGCCCTCTCGCTCACCGGTCTTGCCGGCGGTGCGGCCCTTGCGGGCTGCTGCGCCCAGATGGTGGGCTTCGCGGTGGCGAGCTTTCCGGAGAATGGCGCGGGCGGCCTGATCAGCCAGGGTATCGGCACCTCGATGCTGCAGATGAAGAACATCATGAGAAAGCCGGCGGTGTGGGTGCCCGCGCTTGCGGCATCCGCCGTCAACGGCCCCGTGGCCACCTGCATCTTCGGCCTGCAGCAGAACGGCGCTGCAATCGCGAGCGGCATGGGCACCTGCGGCCTCGTAGGTCCCATCGGCCTTTATTCCGGGTGGATCGCAGGCGGCGTCGTGCCGGGGGCCTTCGAATGGCTGGGCATGCTGCTCGTGTGCGTGGCGGTGCCTGCGGCGGTTGCATGGGCCGTCTCTGCGCTCATGCGCCGTATGGGCATCATCGCCGACGGAGACATGGCGCTCGATTAAGGGACGATATGGAGGGGACAATGGAGATCAGAGAATATACGGAATACAGGGAAGACGACATCGCCCGGCTGTATACGGAGGTGGGCTGGACAAGCTATACCGCCGACCTGGCGACCCTTAGAAGGGGCTTCGAGAACTCCCTGCTGGTGTTGGCCGCATATGAGGGCGATGAGCTGCTGGGAATCATCCGCGTGGTCGGAGATGGCGAGACGATCATATTCATCCAAGACATCGTGGTGTTTCCCGCGCACCATCGAAAGGGCGTGGGATCGGCGCTGATGAGGGCGATTCTCGCCCGCTACAGCAATGTCCGCCAGATAGAGCTGGCTACAGACAACACCCCGAAAACCATCGCCTTCTACACATCGATGGGATTCAACGAGTATTCGGAGCTCGGGTGCTGCGGCTTTGTGAGACAACTGTTCTGATGCATCTTTGGCTGTCGAGTCGATGCATTCCCGACTGCGCTTTGCGCCTAGCTCGAAAGCTTCGATTGCGAGTTCGAGCGCTTCCCATACGTGGATATGATTCCGGGCGTTGTGGTGTATGCTGAAAAATGCTTGCTTCCCATACACATGGGAAGGATTCCGGATCAGGCAGAAGGGAAGCTCGGTTGGCGTTTTCGGCCAGCAGGGGGGATAAGGATCATGGAGAGATCGGGCGCAAGCAGCCAGCAGCGTGCGGCAGAGATGAACGCGCTTTTCTCATGGACAGGGGCGACGCCTGCGGCCAGCACCATATCATTGGCGCTCCAGCATCTTGTCGCCATGATCGTTGGATGCGTGACGCCGGCCATTATCATAGCGAACATGCTGGGCCTGCCGCAGGGGGACAGGCTGGTGCTGATCCAGTCATGCCTCGTTATGTCGGCGGTCTCGACTCTGATCCAGCTGTTCCCGATAGGAGGGAGGCTGGGCAGCGCTCTGCCGGTTTTGATGGGTACGAGCTTCGCCTATCTTCCGACGATGCAGGCTATAGCGGAGTCGACCGGTGGGGTTGCGGCGATATTCGGCGCGATGATCGTCGGGGGCGTGATCGCAACGGCAATCGGCCTCAACGTCTCCCGTATACGCAAGCTTTTTCCCGCGACCATCACCGGAACCGTCGTGTTCACGATCGGCCTTTCGCTGTATCCTACCGCGATCAACTACATGGCCGGAGGCGCAGCCAATACCTATGAAAGCGTCGTGGCGACGCGCCATCTGAGCGAGGCGCTCGTCTACGGTTCATGGCAGAACTGGCTTGTCGCGGCAATCACTTTGGCAGCGGTCATGTTCCTGAGCCAGTATTTCAAGGGAATCGTCAAGCTGGCCGCGATTCTGTTCGGCATGGTGATAGGGTATATCGTCGCGATCCCCTTCCATATGGTGGATATCAGCGGGATAGCTGCTGCGGCATGGTTCGAGCTGCCGCAGCCGATGCATTTCGGCATCGAATTCGAACCTTCTTCATGCATCGCGTTGGGAATTCTTTTTGCGGTGAATGCCATTCAGGCAATGGGCGATTTCACTTCTACGACAGTTGGAGGGTTCGACCGCGAGCCTACAACCAAAGAGCTGAAAGGCGGGCTTGTCGGCAGCGGGCTGTCGAATATGCTGGCCGCGGTGTTCGGCGGGCTTCCGACGGCGACGTATTCGCAAAACGTAGGCATAGTGATCAGCACGAAGGTCGTGAACAGAAGGGTGTTCGCTCTGGCGGCGGTCTTCCTTCTGGCTGCGGGGATATGCCCGAAATTCTCGGCTGTTCTGACCACGATACCGCAGTGCGTGCTCGGAGGCGCAACGGTAACGGTTTTCTCCACCATAGCGATGACAGGCATCAGGCTGATAACCTCAGAAAACTTCGATGCCAGGAATACGACGATAGTGGGGCTGTCGGCTGCGCTTGGCGTAGGCATTTCGCAGGCATCGGCATCGCTTGCGCAGATGCCGGAATCGATAACCCTGATATTCGGGAAGAGCCCGGTCGTGGTGGCTATCATCATAGCCGTGCTGCTCAACCTGATATTGCCAAAAGAA
>JAWRJQ010000053.1:0-27039 GCA_040307385.1 Atopobiaceae bacterium | reverse complement strand
ATCAGGCGGATCATGCATCTCCTTCCCCATGACGGTGCGATTGTGCGTTTGACCGTGTCTTTTTCTCCAGAGACAGTGTGGAGCACGGCTGGCTGCGCCTTGAGCTTCGATGATAAGAACACATCGCATCCACACGTATAGCGAGGGCAGCGCCAAGCAATCCGCGCAGGCGCTCAGAGGTAGCGTTCGAGCATCCGCTGGCAACCGGCCAGATAGGAATCCTTTGCATCCTCCGCTACACGTCCGAAAGAATCGGTTTCGTTCAATCCTTGCTACTAGCTATCTGAAACCCAGCCCGCCCTACGCCAGCTGCGGTCACGCTTCTGCGAAACCGTTCCAGAGGGGCACGCCCGTGTACTCCCGCGCCTGCTCCTTCCCGCTGAGCACGCGCAGCGCCCCGGCGGCCAGCGCCTCCATCTCGAACTCTCCCGCCATGACGTACACCGGTGCGAGGAAGGAGACCATCTGGGTGAGCCGCTCCACCAGATAGTGGTCGTGCGCGATGCCCCCCGTGAGGATGATGGCGTCCACGGCTCCGCCGAGCACGCAGGCCATGGCGCCGACGTCCTTGCCCACCTGGTAGATGAGGGCGTCGTAGACGATCTTCGCGTATGCGTCGCCGGCCTTGATGCGGGCGACGACCTCCCTGACATCGGAGGTGCCGAGGTGGTCGACGAGCCCGCCGACCTTGGTGATGCGGTCGTAGAGCTCCCGTTGCGTGTAGCGCCCGCTGAAGCACGCCTCCACGACGTCGACGACCGGCAGCGATCCGCTGCGCGTGGGCGTCATCGGGCCGTCTCCCTGGGCGGTGTTGTTGGAGTCCACCATCCGCCCCCGCTCGTGGGCCGTGATGGAGATGCCGCCGCCAAGATGGCACACGACAAGGTTCAGCTCCTCGTAGCGCCTGCCGCAGGAGGCCGCATAGCGGCCGGCGACCTCCTTCTGGTTGAGCGCATGGAGGCGGCTCTCGCGGTAGACGCCCTTCCAGCCCGTGACGCGCGCGCTGTCGCAGAGCTCGTCCACGTCCGGCGGGTTGACGACGAACGCCCTCCCGCCGTAGCGCTCGGCAAAGCTGCGGGCGATCTGAGGACCCAGGCCTGCGGGGTGCTTGACGCTGAATCCCACCCGCGCATGCTCGAAGAGCAGATCGTTTATCTCGTAGGTGCCGCTCGGACAGGAGACCAGCCCGCCGCCGCGGCTGGAGAAGGCGTCGCAGTCGGCAAGCGTCTGCCCGGCGCGCTCCAACTCCGCCAGGATCGTGTTCCTGCGGTACTCGAGCTGGTCGCCGATCTCCTTGAAACGCGCGAGCTCCGACGCATCGTGGGCCACGTTGGCCGAGAAGAGCTTATCCCCTCCCTTGAAGAGGGCGACCTTGGTCGAGGTCGAGCCGAGGTTGATCGTGCAGATCTTGAACGCCATCAGAATGCCGCCTCCCCTCCCACGAGCGCCGACACCACGATCGAGCGGTACTTGTCGTCCGCCGGCGCGGAGCGCGAGGATACCGATACGGGCACCCGGGCTCCTAGCACGGTGCCGCCGATGCACCCGCCGCCGAGCACCGTGATCGTCTTCGAGGCGATGTTGCCGCTCACGATATCGGGAACCACGAGCAGGTCGGCATCGCCCGCGACGGGGCTCTCATAGCCCTTGAGCGCCGCCGCGCGGGGATCCATGGCGAGGTCGTAGCTGATGGGGCCCTCGACGATGGCCCCGTCGATGCCCGCTTCCTTGAGCTTCGCCGCATCGACGGTTTCGGGCATCTTGGGGTTGACCCGCTCGAGCGCCGCCAAGACGGCGACCTTGGGGCGCTCGATGCCGAGCGCGTGGAAGGCCGCCACGGCATTCTCGATGGCCGCGCGCTTCTGCTCGAGGCTGGGGCGCATGAGCAGACCGATGTCGGTGATGGCGAAGAGCTTATGGTAATGGGGGCTCTCCATGAAGCCCGTCAGGCTCATGACGCCGCCGCTGCGGATGCCCCGCTCCCGGTCGACCAGCACCCGCATGAGCGCGCCCGTCTCGATGGCGCCCTTCATGATGCAGTCGGCCTCGCCCGCACGCACGAGCGCGGCCGCCCGCTCGGCGCAAGCAGCCGGATCCGCGATGTCCTCGATGCACAGGCGGTCATCATAGGCGCCCAGCCGGTCCAGCAGCTCGCAGACCTTCTCGCGCGAGCCGATGAGGACCGGTTCCACGAACCCCTCGGCGCGTGCGCGCATGACGGCCTCGAGCGTGTTCCTGTCCGCCGCCGAAACGACGGCCACCCTCCGTGCGACGGGCTTGGCGCGCAGCATGCCAACCAGCTCGTCGAAGCCCTTGATCATCGCCCCCTCCTTGTCTGGGGCGCTGAGGCCCCATCCATGTTAGAAAGGGAAGCCGAACGGTGCGGCCTCCCCTGCACGTCGAGGCCGGTGCACTCACCGATGATTTTGCTGTGGTTCTGTTGGCTCCGCCCGGCTCCGCCGGAGCATCGTGCCCCGTCGTTTCCGCGAGACGGCAGCGCGGAGACCGAGACGCCCGCAATCCGCGCGACATCCTTCATCGTTGCCATCGCGTGCCTTTCTCGTCCGTCATCCTGACGATGGGATGGAGCTTCCGGCGGTAGCGCTTGCAGCGAGGCCCCTCATCACCGACGTTCGGGTGATGCTTATATTATACGCTACCGCTCCCGGTCCATGTGAAACCACCCCTCGTCTGGACGAGGGGTGGCGGTACGTGCCAGGGGATCGTTCGCGTATGCGCGGCGTCGAGGCGACGTCCGCAGGAGCTGCGCTGCCTACACGCGTGCGACGGCCTTGATCTCGACCTTGGCGCCCTTGGGCAGCGCCACAACCTGGAAGGCGGCGCGGGCCGGGTAGGGCTCCGAGAAGAACTCGCCGTAGACCTCGTTCATGGCGGCGAACTCGTTTATGTCGGTGAGCAGCACGGTGGTCTCGACGACGTCGTCCATCGTGGCGCCGGCCGCCTCGAGGATGGCGCGCATGTTCTCGAGACTCTGGCGGGTCTGGGTCTTGATGTCGTCGCCCGCGAATGCGCCAGTTGCTGGATCGACCGGAAGCTGCCCGGAGACGTTGATGGATCCGTTCGCCATGACGGCGGCGGAGTAGGGGCCGATGGCCGCAGGGGCCTTGTCGGTGACGATGGCGGTCTTGCTCATGTGCACTCCTTCTCGAAGCCCGCTCATGCGGGCGGCTTACAGGCAGAATCGGTTTCGGGGGCACCGCACCGCAGGCAGGAGCCTAGCGGGCCACGTAGCGGCCGGGCATGGAACCCGTCGGCTCGCCGTCGCGGGCGACGAGCTCGCCCCCCACGAAGACGAGCTTGGCGCGTCCATGCGCCTCGAAACCCTCGTAGATGGTGTAGTCAACGGCCTGATGCTGGTTGCTCTCGCTGATGGTCCACCGCACGGAGGGGTCCCACACGCACACGTCGGCATCGGATCCGACAGCAAGGGCGCCCTTGCGGGGGAACATGTTGAAGACGCGTGCCTGCCCCTCGGAGAGCAGGTGCAGATAGTCCATCGGCCCCAGCTCGTCTTCGAAGCTCGTCATGATGAGGGCGGGGCGGTGTTCCACACCGGGACCGCCGTTGGGGATCTTCGTGAAGTTGCCGATGCCGCGATCCTTCTGCCCATGCAGGTTGAACGAGCAGTGATCGGTCGAGATCTGGTCGATCTCGCCCGCGCGCACGGCGTCGCGCAGGGCGCGGATATCGTGCGGACGACGCAGGGGCGGGCTCATCACGTACTTGGCGCCCGCGAAGTTTGGCTCCAGGTAGCGGGTATCGTCCAGCAGCAGGTACTGCGGGCAGGTCTCCACCGAGACGCGCACGCCGCGCTCCTTGGCAGCGCGCACCTGCGCAAGTCCCAGCGCGGAGGACAGGTGCACCACGTTCACGCGCACGCCGGTGAGCTCGGAGAGGTACATGAGCCGTGCGATGGCCTCGGCCTCGACCTCGGCGGGGCGGCTGAGCGGGTGCCCCTCGGGCCCGGTGATGCCGCGTTCGAGCATACGACGCTGCAGCCGGTTGACGAGCGTGCCGTTCTCGCAGTGCACGCCGAGCAGCCCATCGAAGGATCTGATGGCCTCCAGCACCTCCATGGTCTGGGCATCGTCAAGCCGCAGGTGATCGTAGGCGAAGTAGGTCTTGAACGAGGTGATGCCCGCCTCGCGCATGGCGGCGATCTCATCGCAGGTATGCTCGTTCCAATCGGCGATGGCCATGTGGAAGGCGTAGTTCGCCGTGCAGGTTCCCTCGGCGCGGCGATGCCATTCGTCAAGCGCCTCATGCAGCGTCATGCCCTTGTCCTGGGTGGCATAGTCCACGATGGTGGTGGTGCCCCCGCAGGCGGCTGCACGGGTGCCCGTCTCGAAGCTGTCGGCCGTCCAGTCCATGCCCGTCCACGCCTGCATGTGCGTGTGGGCGTCGATGAAGCCCGGGAAGACCCAGCAGCCCGCCACGTCGAAGACCTCGGCGCCTGCCAGCTCCTCCTCAGCGATACCGCCCGGCACGACGCGCTCGATCACATCCCCTGCAAGCACCGCATCGCCCACCATGATGCCGCCCGGCGTGACCAGCTGGCCATGCCTCAGGATCTTTCTCGTCTGCGCACTCATGACCTGCTTCTCCTTTCATGAGAGGGGTTCTTGTCGAGCTCGCCCGCACACAGGCGCTCCAAGCGCTCGAGGTCGGCGGGCGTATCGATGTCATCGAGCTCTACGGCTGCATGCGCCTCCACGGTACGGACGAAAGCGGCCAGGTCGGGATTGCGCCGCAGGATCTCGCCGCCTCCGACATCGCCCGTGAGGCCGCTCAGCGCCCCCGCGAGCTCGCGGGGGAACAGCACGGGGCTGCCCTGCCGACCGTGCCACGCGAGGCGCACGACCGCATGCGGGTGTCCGATGAACTCATCGAGCAGGGCATCCACGCTCCCACCCGTGAGCAGGGGCTGGTCGCCCTGAACGAAGAGATAGCCCGCACGCTCGCCCAGCGCCTCCATCCCCCGGCGAACCGTGTCGCTCTGCAGGGGACCCTGCGACATCGCGCAGGCGATGCGCCGGCGCTCGCAGAGGCGGCGCACTTCGGGCCAGCGCGATACCACGACGATATCGAGACGATCGGCGGGCAGGGCATCGAGCGTGCGGGAGAGCACGCTGCGGCCGGAGAGGGGCTCCAAGAGCTTCTGGCTCCCGAAGCGCCGCGCTTCTCCTGAAGCCATGACCACGCATCCCAGCCGAGGCACGCCCGCCATGCCGGCGAAGGCGGCGGCGAAATGCTCGGTCGACGAGGCGGAGACGACGTCGCGCCACCGGTCGTAGCGCCGCAGCAGCTCCTTCCCCTCGCGGGTGAGTTGCGAGCTGCCGCCACGCTCTCCACCGATGACGCGCGTGGTGACGGCGTAGCCCAGCACCTGCTCGACCGCGCGCACGAGGCGCATGGCCTTGGTGTAGCTCATGTCCATGGCCTTGGCCGCAGCCGAGAGGCTGCCCAGCTCGCGCACGCGCGCGAGCAGCTCCGCAGGGCCGGGCCCGAAGAAGCGGCCGGCCTCGTCATCGACGAGGTAGGAGCTCGTCCTCGGTTCCATGGTCACCTCCCTCATGCCGCCATGCTGTTCGCCTTGGCTCACTTACGCACGATTGTACCCGTCTTGCCCGCGATGCCGTCGGCGGCGCGGTCGAGTTCGGTGATGAGCGCCTCCCTGCCGACACCCGAGCAGACGAACTGCACGGCCGCCTGCACCTTGGGCAGCATCGAGCCGGGCGCGAACTCGCCCGCATCTACGTAAGCCTGCGCGCTCTCAGGGGTGAGCTCGTCGAGCCACTCGACCTCGGGCGTGCCGAAGTGGATGGCGACCTTCTCGACGGCCGTGAGGATGACGAGGACGTCGGCGCCGAGCTGCTCCGCGAGGCGGGCGGCGGCGAAATCCTTGTCGATGACGGCGGCTGCGCCCTTGAGGTGGTTGCCCTCGGTCTTATAGACGGGAATACCGCCTCCGCCGCAGGCGATGACCACATGGCTGGCTTCGACGAGCGAGGAGATGGTGTCCAGCTCGACGATGGAGACGGGGCGCGGGGAGGCGACGACGCGACGGTAGCCTCGGCCCGCATCCTCCACGACGGCGTAGTCGCGCTCGGCCACCATGCGGTCGGCCTCCTCCTTGGTCATGAAGGAGCCGATGGGCTTGGTGGGGTTCTTGAAGGCGGGGTCGTCGGGATCCACCTCCACCTGCGTGAGCACCGTGGTGACGCCCCGATCGATGCCACGGTCGCAGAGCTCCTCGCGCAGGGCGTTCTGCAGGTCGTAGCCGATGTAACCCTGGCTCATGGCCACGCAGACCGACAGCGGGCAGGGGATGTAGCGCTCGGGATCGGAGCGCGTCAACTGGGTCATAGCCTCTTGGATCATGCCCACCTGCGGGCCGTTGCCGTGCGCGATGATGACCTCGTTGCCCTGCTCGATGAGGTCGACGATGGCCTTGGAGGTGTGCTTCACGGCCTCCATCTGCTCGGGCAGGTTGCTGCCCAGCGCGTTGCCGCCGAGGGCGACGACGATTCTCTTGCCCATGGATACTCTCCTCCCACTTTGCGCGGAGGCGCAGCCGGGCTCCCGGGATGGTTCCCGGAAGACGGTCGTGCGCCCCCGTCGCGACTCGTTATGTATGCTCGCTTACGTCCTATGCCTCGATCCAGCGGCGCTGCCCGCGCTCCTCGAGCGCACGCAGGGTGGCGACGGGATCGGCGGCCTTCTGCAGGAACATCATGGCAGCCACCGCATACGGCTTGTAGCTGGCCTCCTTGTACAGGCCGTCGCGATGCATGTCGAAGACCTCGTCGGTAACCTCGCCGTGCTCGCAGGAGACGCCGCTGATGTCGGCCGGCAGCGGGTGCATGTAGATGGTGTCCTGGCCATGGGCGGTCTTGTCCATGAGCTCGCGGGTGCAGCACCAGTCCATGTGGCGGGCGTTCTCGGCGAGCAGCTCATGCTCGAGCGCGTCGATGCCCGCGTTGTCGCCCTCTGCGTAGAGGTTGGTGCGCTTCTCCATGGCGGCGTAGGGCGCCCAGCTCTTGGGAACCACGATGTCGGCGCCCTCGAAGGCCTCGGCCATGTCGTGGGTCTGGGTGAAGGTCGCACCGGAGGCGGCGGCGAACTCGCCGGCCTTGCCCACCAGCTCGGGCATCAGATCGTAGCCCTCGGGGTGCGCCAGGGTGACGTCCATGCCGAAGCGCGGCAGCAGCGTGATGAGCGACTGCGGGCAGGAGAGCGGCTTGCCATAGGAGGGCGAGTAGGCCCAGGTGACGGCGACCTTCTTGCCGCGCAGGGCGTCGATGCCGCCGAACTCGTTGATGAGATAGAGGAAGTCGGCCGAGGACTGCGTTGGGTGATCCATGTCGGACTGCAGGGAGACGAGCGTGGGACGGTGGTCGAGCACGCCGTCGGCGTAGGCCTGGGCAACCGAGGCAGAAACCTCGCGCATGTAGGCGTCGCCCTTGCCGATGAACTTGTCGTCACGGATGCCGATGACGTCGGCCATGAAGCTGATCATGCAGGCGGTCTCGCGGACGGTCTCGCCGTGGGCGATCTGCGACTTGCCCTCGTCGAGGTCCTGCAGGGCCAGGCCCAGCAGGTTGGCGCCCGAGGCGAAGGAGAAGCGGGTGCGCGTGGAGTTGTCGCGGAACAGCGACACGGCCAGGCCGGAGTCGAAGATGCGCGTGGAGATGTTGCGCTCGCGCAGGTTGCGCAGGGCGTCGGCGACGAGGTAGAGCGCGCGGAGCTCGTCCTCGGTCTTCTCCCAGGTGAGCAGGAAGTCCTCGTTGTACATCTTGGAGTAGTCGAGCTTCGCAAGCTGGTCGAGGTAGGTGTTGAACTGCGTGTCCATGAAGGTCCCTTTCTTGGCGTGGTTCTCAGGTGCTTACAGGTACCCGCCAGGCGCGTTGCGGCTGGCGGGTACGGACGTCCTAACGGATGACGTTGTCGGTCGTGCCGGCGCGGAACTGGGTGACGTCCTCCGTTGCAGCGGAGCCGTCGTAGAGGTTGAGCGCGGCGACATAGAGCGCGGCGCAGGTGGAGAGGTCCTGCTTGTAGGTGATCTCGTTGGGGGCGTGCGCCTGAGACTCGGCGCCGGGGCCGAAGCCCACGCAGGGGATGCCGTAGCGGCCCTGGATGGAGACGCAGTTGGTCGAGAAGGTCCACTTGTCGCAGAGCGGGCGGCCGGTGCGCTTGCCCATAGACTTCTCGCAGCCGATGCGCTCGTCGCCGAAGAGGGCCTTGTGGGCATCGACGAGGGCCTTGACGTGCGGCGCGCTCTCCTTGTTGATCCAGGTCGGGAAGTAGGCCTCGGTCTCGTAGACCTCGCCGGTCCAGCTGGGACGGTCGTACATGTACATGGAGACCTTGACATCGTCGCCGTACTTCTTGACGGCGGGGAGTGCGCGGATCTCGTCGAGGCAGGACTCCCAGGTCTCGCCGGCGGTCATGCGGCGGTCGATGGAGATGGCGCACGAATCGGCCACGGCGCAGCGCGAGGGGCTGGTGTAGAAGACCTGGCTCACGGTGCAGGTGCCGCGACCGAGGAAGCGGGCGTCCTCGTAGTGATCGGGGTTGTAGGCGGGGTCGAGCATCTTGACGAGGCCCTTGATGGCGGTGGACTCGTCGCAGCCGTTGTTGTTGAGGGCGCGCACGTCGGCGATGATGTCGGCCATCTTGTAGATGGCGTTGTCGCCGCGCTCGGGCGCCGAGCCGTGGCAGGAGACGCCGCGCACGTCCACGCGGATCTCCATGCGGCCGCGATGGCCGCGATAGATGCCGCCGTCGGTAGGCTCGGTGGAGATGACGAACTCGGGCTTGATGCCATCGACGTTGTAGATGTACTGCCAGCACATGCCGTCGCAGTCCTCTTCCTGGACGGTGCCGACGACCATGACCTTGTAGCCCTCGGGGATGAGGTCCATCTCCTTCATCATCTTCGCCGCGTAGGTGGCGGCGGCGATGCCGCCCTCCTGGTCGGATCCGCCGCGACCGCCGATGAGCTGGTCGTCCTCGAAGCCCTCATACGGGTCGAAGTCCCAGTTGTCGCGGTTGCCGATGCCCACGGTGTCGATGTGGCCGTCGATGGCGATGATCTTGTCGCCCTCGCCCATGAAGCCCATGACGTTGCCCAGACCATCGACCCTGACCTCGTCGAAGCCCAGTTTCTCCATCTCGGCCTTGATGCAGGCGACCACCTCGCCCTCCTCGCAGGATTCGCTGGGGTGGGAGATCATGGCACGCAGAAACGCGGTCATGTCCGCGTTGTAGGCCTCTGCCGCCGCCTTGATCTTGTCGTAGTCAAGCTCCTTCATGGGTCCTCCTCACATCGTATGCCGCTCCTGGTGGCGATAAACAATAAGTCTGATAACCAAACTTTTTGTTTGATTACTTCCATTAAAGCACGTGCGAACTGGGAATCAAGGTAGTTTTCCAAACTCGCCGTTTTTGTCGCGAATGGTATTTTTGGGGGCGTGGACGGCGGGAGGCGCGGGCATGATCCCCGCTCCCGCCGTATGCGGCCTACGCAAGCTCCCTGCTCGGCCAGGCTCCATCCCAGACGATCTCGCGATAGCGCTCGGGGTCGGTGTCGCCCTCGGTCGAGAACAGCAGCACGCGGGAGTCGGACCCCAGCTCGAGCGCCTCGCGCAGCTCGGCGTAGGCATCGTCGCCCATGAGCGTCGCGATGACGCCCGCGCCCACGGCGCCCGACTCGCCCGAGACGACCGCCGGATCGCCCTGTACGGGCGCGGCGAGCATGCGCATGCCCCGCGCGGCAACCCAGTCCGGGCAGGAGATGAACGCGTCCGCATGGTTGCGGAGGATATCCCAGCCGATGGTGTTGGGCTCGCCGCAGGCGAGGCCCGCCATGATGGTCTGAAGGTCGCCGCCCACGATGCGCGGATCGCCGTCGGCTGCCAGGGCGCCCTGGTAGAGGCAGTCGGCAGCGCCGGCCTCCATGATCACGAACTTCGGCGGGCAGCTGGGGAAGCGGTTGACGAAGTAGCCGACCATCGCGCTTGCGAGCGAGCCCACGCCCGCCTGCACGAAGACGTGGGTGGGTCGGTCGGCCTCAAGCTGCCGCAGCTGCTCGGCCGCCTCAACCGCCATGGTGCCGTAGCCCTGCATGATCCAGGAGGGGATCTTCTCGTAGCCCTCCCAGGCGGTATCCTGCACGATGACGCCGTGCTCGGTCTCGGCGGCCTCCTTGGCGGCCAGGCGCACGCAGTCGTCGTAGTTGAGCTCCTCGATGGCGACCTCGGCGCCCTCCTTGGCGATATTGTCGAAGCGCGTCTTGGTGGAGCCCTTGGGCATGTGCACGACGGCGCGCTGCCCGAGTCGGTTCGCCGCCCACGCCACGCCGCGCCCATGGTTGCCGTCCGTGGCCGTGAAGAAGGTGGCCTGTCCGAAGTCGCGCTGGAGCTGCTCGGAGGTCAGGTATGCGAAGTCGCAGGAGGCGATGTCGCGCCCCGTCTGCTCGGCGATGTAACGGGCCATGGCGAAGGAGCCGCCGAGCACCTTGAACGCGTTCAGGCCGAAGCGGTAGCTCTCGTCCTTGATGTAGAGGCCGCCCAGCCCCAGCTGCTCTGCCATGCCCGCAAGGTTGGCGAGCGGGGTTACGGCGTACTGGGGGAAGCTCCGGTGAAACGCACGCGCCTTCGCAACGTTGTCCAGCGACATAACCGACAAGTTCTCGTCCTCGCTTGCGGGCATGCGGTTCATGACCCACTTCATCTTGGGCTCCATGCTTGCAGCCTCCCTCTCTTGCCATCGCGATGGCACTGTCGAGCCGACAAATACTAGACTTTTTGTTATGAGTCATACAAAAAGTTTGCCTCTCTCTTTGTACCACTGCTCGGGCGGCGTGCGTGAAAGGATGCCGCGCGCATCTGCCAGCGTGATGTTTGAGC
This sequence comes from Atopobiaceae bacterium, assembly GCA_040307385.1. Classification (GTDB taxonomy): domain Bacteria; phylum Actinomycetota; class Coriobacteriia; order Coriobacteriales; family Atopobiaceae; genus RUG721. The sequence continues at coordinate 16,108 of JAWRJQ010000053.1, read as the reverse complement.
CTGCGGACGGGGGTTGTGCCGAGCCGGGCGCGGATTCGTGCACGCGTCGTATGGTAGAGTCGATGCCACGGCAACCGAACGGAGGATCCATGATCAGCGCTGCAGAGGCTCGTCAGCTCACCGATGCCGCCACGCCCGGCCGCGAGCGGGCCGAGGCCGATACGCTCTCGGACAGCGCCCTCTCCTGGGCGCTGCGCAACGCGGAGGGACGCACCGACACGCGCATCCGCACCTATGCCACCTATGGCCGCAGCTCGCTCGCCGTGAAGTTCGCGCCCGGCAGCCAGGATGGCGCGGGCAGCGGCAACTCCTTCTACAGCGACCTCGCCGCCAACAGCAACACGGCCGTCGCCGACGCCATCTGCGACATCATCTACGGGCGGGAGCAGGACCTCATCTCGCCGCGCCAGACCGCGCGGCTGCTCAACACGTACAGCGCGCGCTTGGCCAAGTTCGTGCACGACCTCAAGCGCCAGGGCTTCGACGTGCAGACCGGCGAGGGCGCATACGGCAACGCAAGCTTAGACGACAGCACCATCATCGTGAGCTGGTAGAGCCGCTGCAGGCAACACCGGTTCTTGCCCGACCCGCACAGCGGGCGGCTTTCCGCGCTGCGCTGCACGTGCAGTAAGCGGGATGTGAGGCGCGGGTCGAGAACCTCCAAACTACACCGCTGGTCGAGAACCCCCCAAACTACACCGCGGGTCGATGACCCCCCCAAACTACACATTAGTTTTCTCTCAGAAAAAAGAGCGGGACAAAAGCCCAGATAACATGCGGGCAAAACCTCTGTAGAGAGAACTAATGCGTAGTTTTGGGATGAGAATGTGATGAATGCGGGAGATGGGTGTGATAGGAACGGGATAGGGACACGCCCACCTCGGTCGGTCCAAGGTGGGCGTGTCTACAGGAAAACAATGAGGGCGCGTGCCTACGCCTCCACCACCAGATCCTCGAACTGGAAGCTGTCGGTGTTCACGTAGCCGCGGTTGGTGAGGCGCAGGCTCGGAATGCAGGCCAGCGAGAGCAGGGCCATGGTCATGAACGGCGAGGGCATCGTGCAGCCCATGTCCTTCCACGACTCCTCGATGCGCTCGACATCGGCGGCCACGTCCTCGACGGGTTCGGGGCTCATGAGACCGCAGATGGGCAGCTTGACGAGACCCAGGATCTTGCCGTCCTCGACCGCCACCTCGCCGCCGCCGCACTCCACGAGGGTCTTGGCGGCGAGCGCCATGTCGGCGTCGTTATCGCCCACTACGAGCAGGTTGTGGGCGTCGTGCGCCACGGTCTGCGCGAGCGCGCCGTGGATGCCGAAGCCCTTGACGAAGCCATGCGCGTAGGTGCCCGTCTCGTGATGGCGCTCGAAGACGAATACCTTCAGGAGATCGTTCTCGGGATCGGCCACGAACTGCCCGTCCACGATGGGGGCCTCCACCTGCACCTGTCCCGCAATGGTGGAGCCGGGAGCGACCTGCATGGAGCGCACGAGCGCGGAGGTACCCGGCAGCGCGGCGCCTGCGGCATCGACGGCGGGGATCTGGAAGGTCTTCTCGCTGATATCCACGCCCACATGCATGGTGTCGGTCATCCAGCTGGGATAGTCGTAGGAACCGGATGCGAAGAGCGCACGGCCGTCCTCGGCCACGACCTCGCCGTCGATGATCGTGCGCGTGACGCGGAAGTTCTCCAGATCCTCGAGGAACACGATGTCGGCGCACTTGCCCGGTGTGATGGAGCCCATGTCCTCGCTCATCTGGAAGTAGGCGGCCACGTTGATGGTCACCATCTGGATGGCCGTGATGGGGTCGATGCCCTCGCACACGGCCATGCGCAGGATGCGGTCGAGGTGCCCCTCCGAGACGAGCGTGTTGGGATGGTTGTCGTCGGAGACCAGGTTGCACAGGCGTGTGTCGATGTCGCCGCGCGCGACGGCGGGTGCCAGATCGTGCAGGTTCTGCCACGCGGAACCCTCGCGGATCTGGGCGTACATGCCCAAGCGCAGCTTGGCGAGAACATCCTCGGCGCGGATCGACTCATGGCAGGACGAGACGCCCGAGGCGATGTAGGCGTTGAGCCCGCGGTCGGTCTCGCAGACGCTGTAATGGCCGGTAGCCGTACCGCCAGCCTTGAGGGTCTCGTTGACCTCCTCGATGGCGTTATCCTGGCAGGCGAGGATGCCGGGGTAGTTCATCATCTCGCCGAGACCGACGACCGAATCCCAGCCCATCGTCTCCTTGATGTCGGCGGCGGTGATCTCGGCGCCGGTGTCCTCGAAGCCGGGGACGGCCGGCACGCAGGAGGGGGTGGTGATCATGGCCTTGAGCGGGACGAGGCGGGCCACCTTGGCGACCTCGGCCACGCCCTCGAGCCCCGTGACGTTGCAGAGCTCGTGCGGATCCCAGTAGATGCCCGTCGTGCCATGGGGCACCACGGCGCGCGCATACTCGTCGACGCCCACCATGGAGCTCTCAACATGGATGTGGCCGTCCAAGAAGCCGGGAGCCACGTAGGCGCCCTGCGCGTCGATGACGCGGGTGCCCTCGCCGATGCAGTGCTCGGCGGTGTAGGGTGCGATACCCACATAGGCCACGCGACCGCATGCGATAGCGATGTCGGTGTCCTCCAGCACCTCATGGGTGGTCACGCTCACCAAGCGGGCATGCCTGATGACCGCATCGGCCGGCTCCTGGCCCTGCGCGACCCTGATGAGGGTTCGGTTGCACTCCCACAGGGGTGCTTTGCAGAACTTGTTAAGCATGAGGGGAACTCCTTCCTGAGTATGCGTTCGAAGGCTCGTGGCTCCCGGCAGCTAGGCCGTGACGGCCTCATCCTCGCTCCCGACGCGCTCATGGCAGAACTCCACGGCCTTCTCGACCGCGTTCATGATGTTCTGATAGCCCGTGCAGCGGCAGAGGTGGCCCGAGAGGAGCTTGCGCAGCTCGTCTCGCGTGTAGCTCTTACCCGAGTTGACGATCTCGACGGTGCTCATGATGAGACCGGGGATGCAGAAGCCGCACTGGACGGCGAACTCGTCGATGAAGGCCTGCTGGATCGGGTGGAGCGTCCCGTCTGCGGCCTGGAGCCCCTCCACGGTGAGGATCTCCTTGCCCTCCGCCCACTCGGTGAGGTAGAGGCAGGTGTCGGTGGCCACCCCGTCGATGAGGACGGTGCAGGCGCCGCACTCGCCCACCTCGCAGCCGCGCTTGACGCTCGTGAGGTTGAGCCGGTTGCGCAGGGTGTCGAGGAGCGACTCGCGCGGGTCGTAGCCGACCTGCACCTTACGGCCGTTGACCGTGCATGTGAGGATCTTCATGTCCATTAGATATCCGCCCCTCCCCTACGCGCCGCCTCGATGAACGAGCGCTTCGACATCTCCTTGATGAGCTGGAGCCTGAACTCCTTGGACGCGCGCCAGCTGTCGCGCGGGCTGGTGTCCGCCTGCGCCAGCTCGCCGATGCGTTCGGCTGCCTCGGCAACGGAGAGGCCGCGCACGCCGTCCTCGGCGCCCGTCGCGCGCATGGGCGTGGGCCCGGCGACGCCGAAGGCGAGACGGATGTCGTCGACGCGGGTCTTGTCATCGGAGAGCTTGACCAGACAGCAGCAGCCCATGGTCGCGATCTCGAGCGCACGGCGCTTGCCGTACTTGAAGTAGTAGCCGCTGAAGCCCTCGTAACGATCCTTCGGGATGCGGATCTTGACGAGCAGCTCGTCACGGGCCTTGGTGGACCTGCCGGGGCCCGCATACCATTCCTCGATGGGGATGGTGCGCGCGCCTGCGGGGCCCACCACGTCGAGCAGGGCGCCGTAGGCGAAGAGCGTGGACGCGGAGTCGGCCGAGGTGGCAGCGTTGCAGACGTTGCCGCCGATGGTGCCCGAAACGCGCAGCTGCGGGCCGCCGGGGGTGTCGCAGGCGTCGCCCAGGGTGGGGACCGTCTGCTGGATGATGGGGCTCGTGGTCACGTGATGGAACCAGGTGATCGGCCCGATCTCGACGGTGCCGTCGTCGGCGAGCGTCACGCCGTCGAGCTCGTCGTGCAGCTCGTGGATGGAGACGAGGTGGGCGCCTGAGAGCTTGCCCTCGCGCACCTTGACGAGGACGTCGGTGCCGCCGGCGATGACGATGGCCTCGGGATCCTGCGCAAGCGCGTTCACGGCGTCGGCGACGCTGGTTGCCTGGTACAGCGATTCGATGTCATACATTAGATGAGACCCTCCTTCTTGAATCCCTCGAAGAGACGCTGAGGGGTCATCGGCATTTGATAGAACTTGACGCCGGTCGCATCGAGGATGGCGTCGCGGATGGCCGGTGCGGGCGAGATGATGGGCGTCTCGCCGACCGCCTTGTTGCCGTAGGGGCCGGTGGGATCGTCGGTCTCGATGAACTGGGCCTCGAGGTCGGGGATGTCCATCGTGGTGGGGATCTTGTAGTCGAGCAGCGTGGGATTGAGCACGCGCGCGTTCTTGGGATCCACGAGCAGCTCCTCGTAGAGGCCGAAGCCGATGGACTGGCCCATGCCGCCGTGGACCTGCTGCTCCACGAGCTTGGGGTTGATGAGGCGGCCGTTGTCCTGGACGCTGATGATGTTGTTGATCGTGACCTGGCCGAGCGGCATGTCGACGGTGACGTCGACGAAGGTGCAGCCCACGGCGAAGGCGTTGGTGTGCAGCGTCACGGTTTCATGGGCATGGAGCTGATCGTTGTGCTCCATGTTGTAGTAGGCCTCGAGGGCGAGGGAGCCCAGGGTGCAGACCTCGTTGCCCACGTTGTCGAAGATGGCGTGGTCGCGGAGGGTGAGGCCGCCCTGTGCGTTGGGATAGAGGTATGCGGCGTAGTCGAGGATCTGCGTGCGCAGCTTCTCGCCAGCCTGCTTCAGGGCGGTGCCGGAGACGTAGGTCTGACGCGACGCGTAGGCGCCCGAGTCGTACGGAGAGATGTCGGTGTCCTGCGTCGAGGTGATGTGGATGTCCTCGGTGTCCACGCCGATGGCCTCCGCGGCCATCTGGCAGAAGACGGTGTCGGCACCCTGGCCGATCTCGGTGGCGCCCATCTGCACCTGGAAGCTTCCGTCCTGGTTGAGCGTGATGGCAGCCGTTGCGGTCTCCAAGGCGAAGGGGGCGACGGCGGTCTTGTAGACGAAGAACGACACGCCCACGCCGTGACGGATGGGGCCCGTCTCGTTGGCGTACTCCTGCTTCTTCTTGTCCCAATCGATGTAAGCCTTGCCCTTCTCCACGCATGCGGGCAGGCCGCAGGTGCGCGCGGAGATGTAGTTCCCCGGGCTGAACTCGTCAACGAAACCCTCGTAGATGGCGTTCTTCATGCGGAACTCGACGCCGTCCCAGCCCTTGTCGTAGGCGATGTCGCTCATGAGGCACTCGGCGGCCCACACGCCCTCGGGCACGCCGTAGGCGCGCATGGCGCCCGTGTGCGGGCCGTTGGTGTGGACGGTCCACGCCTCGCAGGAGACGGCCTTCTCGCACCGGTGGTACAGCCAGCGGAAGGAGTTCACGGAGTTGAGCACCAGCGCGTGTCCGTGGTGGATGTAGCCGCCCGTGTTGGACCACGCCTTGATGGAGCGGGCACGCAGCTGCATGTCGTCGTCCACGCTGGCCTCCACGTCGAAGCTCTTGGGCTGACGTCCGCTCGTGGCGTAGAAGACCTCTTCGCGCGTGAGCTCGAGCCTCACGGGGCGACCGCCCACCTGCTTGCACAGCCAGGCGTTCAGGGGCTCGTAGTGGATATCCTGCTTGGTGCCGAAACCGCCGCCGATATAGGGCTTGATGACGCGGACATCGCCCCAGGGGATGCCCAGGGCCTGGCCGATGATGCGCCGGCAGATGTGGGGGATCTGGGTGGAGGAGACGCAGACGATCTTGCCCGCCTCCTCGTAGCAGTAGGAGGTGCACACCTCGATGTGGACCTGGCTCTGCTCGCCGGTGTCCATGTGCAGCTTGTAGTGGTGGTAGGCGGGGTCCGCCAGAGCCTCCTCGACGGAGGAGTAGCCTTCCTCGGCAAGCTGCTCCTCGCTCGTCTGCGCCAGGGTATGGGCCACCAGGTTGTCGGGCTTGCTCTCCTGCACGGGATGCTCGGTGTCCGCCAGGGCCTCCTTGGGATCGTAGACGACGGGCCATTCCTCGTACTCGACCTTGATGAGCTTGAGAGCCCGATCGCATGCCACGGTGTCCTCCGCCACCACGGCGGCGATGTTATCGCCATAGATGCGCACGCGCTCGTCCAGGAGCCTGCGGTCGGGAAGGTCCCGTTTCTCGGCACGGGAATCCGCGTACCAGGGGTGTCCCGCCACAGGATAGGAATGCTTGGGGACATCGAAGCAGGTAAAGATGCCAACCACGCCGGGAACCTTCAGCGCCTCCGACGTGTCGATGGATGTGACCAAGCCGTTGCCGATCGTCGCATGCAGGATACGCGCCTCCAGGCAGGGCTTGGGACAGAGATCGTCGGTGAACATCGCCCGTCCCGTGACCTTGTCATAGGCATCGACGCGCACGACGGGTTTGCCGACCTCCCTCAACTTTTCCATGTTGTGCGTCCTCTCCTAAAAGAAAAGTTTTCCCTACAAACAAAATGTTAGCTCCTACGGCCGCACCCGTGTCCAGAATGCGGCGAGCGGCGCAAAAGCGTGGATAACCGTTTGTCTCCTGTGCCCGAATCAGCCCTTTGAGCTGGTCGTTCGTTATGCAGAAATATAACGCCTGCATGAGGGGAACGGAAGCCCCCATCTGCGCCGGATGCCGCACGCCGAGGGGTCGCAACGCGCACACGCGCGAGACCTGCGCGGCTTATCAAGGGCAGGCACGAGATGCCTGCGGAAGTCTCAACGCGCACACGCGCGAGACCTGCACGGATTGCATCGTATGGGCGCAGCGTGCCCGTCTCGGTCGATTGTTCGAGACAAAACCATGCCCGAACCTGTCCTGAACAATAGACGCAGACGGACACGCTCGGGGCACGACGCCGGCTGAATGCGCCGAGGTTCCGCTCGAAAGGCACGGCCCCGGTCGCGCGGACGGGGCCGCCTCATGAGAGCTAGAGGACCCGCGCGCCCGCGACGTACTTCTCGACGATACGGCCGCCCTGCTCGGCAAGGTAGATGTAGCGCTCCAGACGCTCGACGAGGCTGCAGGTGCGCGGGGTGCGGATGCCCGCATCGTCGAGGACAAGCGCGTCGAGCTCGTAGCCCTCGTCGAAGGAGCCCACGCGCCCGAAGAACGCGCCGCCTCCGACCGTGGCCAGATGGAAGGCCTCGGCGGTGGTGAGGGCGGCGAGCGACTGATCGACGAGGCGCCAGCGCAGCTTGGAAGCGGCAACGGCGTCGGCGATGGCGCGGAACATCGAGAGCGTGGCGCCGCCGGCCACGTCGGTGCCGATCGCCACGTTGATCCCCAGATCGAGGTAGTGCCTCACGGGTGCGATGCCCGAGGAGAGCTGCGCGTTGGACTGCGGGCAGTGCGCCACGAAGACGTCGTGGTCGCGCAGGATGCGCGCCTCCTCGTCGGTGGAGTAGTTGCAGTGCGCCATCACGCAGCCGGACTCGCCGGCCATCTGCCCGAAGCGCTCGTAGGTCTCGCCGTAGCAGCTCGACCAGGGGCACAGGCCCGCCACCCAGTCGATCTCGGAGAGGTTCTCGGAGAGATGGGACTGCAGGGGCACGCCGCGCTCCTGCTTGATCCGGCCCAGCCCCTCCATGAGCTCGTCGGAGCACGTGGGCGTGAAGCGCGGCGTCAGAATGGGCCGCGTGTTGACGTAGCTTCTCGCCTCGCACTCGTCGAGCCAGCGCCGCGTGTCGGCCAGCGAGGCCTCTGCAGAGCTTTCGCAGAGGTAGTCCGGGCTGTTGCGATCCATGTTGACCTTGCCCACGAAGGTCTTGAGCCCGGTGCGCTCCAGCTTGTCCATGAGCAGCTCGGTGGGCTCGACATGCATGGTGCCGTAGATGAGGGCGCGCGTGGTGGGCGAGCGGCGCAGGTCGTCGGCGAAGATCTCGTAGGCGCGCTCCGCATAGGCGAGGTCGGTGTACTTGGACTCCTCCGGGAAGGTGTGCGTGTTGAGCCAGTCGAGCAGCTCCAGATCCATGCCGAGGCCCCGGAAGGCGTACTGGGGCGCATGGACGTGGATGTCGGTCATGCCGGGGATGACGAGCATGCCCGCGCGGTCGAGGACCTCGATGCCCGCGAAGCGGTCGGGCAGCTCGGGAAAGACGCCCTGGGAGACGCCCTTCTCGCAGACGAGGTAGCCCCCGCTCATGCATGCGAGCTCGTTCGGCCCCTTGGACCAGCAGATATCTCCCTTGATGGCAAAGGTCGCGGCCTGCATGGCGAACCCCTTTCTCACGCCTCATGAGATGAAGACGTGCATCACGATGAACAGGGCCCGCTGGGCACCCGGAATCTCCGCGCGCTCCATCGTTGCCGTGGAGCGCGGTCGAGCGGGTGGAGAAGACAATTTGTTAGAAGCCCTATTCTTTTGTTAGTGAGATGGTACGCAGAGCCTGTGCCCGCATCGGCTCCGTCATGGACTTACGGCATGAAATCGCCCGCCAGCGGTAGCGGCGGGCGAAGGTGGATCAAAACTGACGATCTGCTCGTGAGCAGCGGGTGCGCCATCCCTACAGCGTGGCCTGAATGGCGGCGACCTCGTCGTCGGTGAGGAAGGCATCGGCCTCGATCTGGGAGGCGTACTCCTCGATCTGACTCTGGATATCGGCCGGGATCTTGTCGGAGAAGGCGCCGAGCGAGACGCCGCCGTTGGACATGTTGCCCGTGATCGCCTTGCCCCCGCCGAAGGAGCCCGCCTCGATCTCGTCCATGGCCTGGCCGATCATCCAGTCGGTGACGGTGGAGGTGATGACGGTGGGCTGATCGTCGCCCATGATGTCGATGGGCTGCGCGATGGCGAAGTGGTCGTCCGCACCGGCGCTCTCGAGCGCCTGACGTGCGCCGTTGTCGACCGCCGAGGCATCGCCCCACATCACATCGACGTTGTTGGAGGCGATCCACTGCTCGGTGAGCTTGGTGCCGAGCGAGGCGTCGGTGAAGCCCGCCTCGAAGTTGTACTGGCCCTGAACATCGGGATTGACCTTCTGGGCGGCTGCAAGGTAGGAGGCGTACTTGGTGAGCGTGGAGGGAAGGCGCATGCCTCCGATGAACCCGATGCTGCCGGTCTTGGTCATGAGGCCCGCCACCACGCCGGCCAACGATCCCGTCTGCTTGAAGTCGGGAAGGACCGTCTCAACGTTGTCGAGAGTCTCGTAGTCGCTCATCTCGGACGCGGGGTCGGTGTTGGTGATGAGGAAGTGCACGCCCGGGTGGGTCTCGGCGGCCTCGGCGACGACCTCGGCCCAGTCGGAGGCGAACTGGTTGCCGTTGCCGATGATGAGATCGACGTCCTGATCGACGTAGGACTGCGCGGCGATGGCGGCGTCGGCGTCGGCGGTGTTCTCCTTGGGCTCGAGCAGCTCCCAGCTGGGATGGGCCGCGAGCGCGCGCTGCAGCGACTCGTAGTGGCCCTGGTCCCAACCGCCGTCGGTGATGGTGCCGCTCATGATCATGGCGACCCGATAGCCCGTCGTGCCAGAGCCTTCGTCGGCAGGCGCGCCGTCCGTGCCGGTGCTGCCGCCACCGCCGCATGCGGAGAGCAGGAGCGTGCCGACGCCGCCCAGGCCGAGGGCCAGGGCCTGCCGACGGTTGAGCAGGACGGGTGTGCTGGTGCTGGTCTTCTTGCTCATGGTTGGTACGTCCTTTCTGCTTGTCGAGGCGGCGGATGCCGCACGTTCAGCCTAACGTTGCTCGCGGAAGTAGGGCTGTCCGCTGGCGCGGGGGCCGGCGCGCCGCGAGCCGAAGAACACGAGCGCGACGATCGTGAACAGATAGGGGATCATCTTGAAGAACATGACCGGAGCGGCCTGGAACTGCGCCTGGAGGGCGACGTTGAGCCCGTCGAAGAACCCGAACAGCAGGCTCGCGCCGAGCACGCCCACCGCGCTCCAGCGCCCGAAGATGAGCGTGGCCAGAGCGATGAAGCCGCGCCCCATGACGATGCCGTCGATGTAGATGGGCGTGTAGCACAGCGTGAGGAAGGCTCCGCCCGCCGCAGCGAGCGCGCCACAGATCACGCAGGCCACGTACTTCATGCGCACGACGTCGATGCCCAAGGTCTCGGCGGCGTGGGGATTCTCCCCCACCGAGCGGAACGACAGGCCCGCGCGGAAGTGCCTGAAGAAGTAGGACACGAGCGGCACCAGCAGGAAGGCGAGATAGGCCAGAAGCGTCTGGTTGAAGAGCGCGCCGCCCACGAAGGGCAGTTCCGAGAGGCCGGGAATGGCGATGCTGGGCATCTGGGCACCCGTGGCGTTGGCGGGATTGGGGCCGACGAACAGGTTGTAGCCGAACAGCGCGACGGCAGGCGCGAGGATGTTGATCGCCATGCCCGTGACCACCTGGTCGGAGCAGAGCGTGACCGTGCAGAACGCGTAGAGCATGTTCACGATGACGCCGGCCGCCATGGCGGCGGCAAGCCCGAGCCAGAGGTTTCCCGACATCTTGGCGACGGCGAAGCCCACGAAGGCGCCGATGGCCATGAGGCCCTCGAGGCCGATGTTGACCAGACCGGCGCGCTCGGAGAAGAGCTCGCCCAACGAGGCCAGCAGGATGGGGACGGCCCCCATCGCCATGGCCTTCAGGATCGTGGGCAAAACGGTGAGGAAGTCCATTATGCGCTCGCCTCCGCTTCTGTGCTCTTGCTGCCCCAGGAGGCGATGAGAGCGCGCAGCTGGGGAAGCTTGATCGATGCCATGCCGGCGACCGTGAAGATGATGATCATGCCGCGGATGATGTCGACGATGGCGGTGGGGACGCCGATGACGCTCTGCATCATGATGCCGCCCGTAGACAGGATGCCGAAGAGCAGCGCCACAAGAAGCGCCGCGATGGGGTTGAGCTGGGCGATGAGGGCGATCGCCACGCCGTCGAAGCCGAAGCCCGCCCCAAAGCCCGCCGCAAGACGGAAGGGCGTCTTGCCCATGAGCTCCACCGCGCCGCCGAGGCCGGCGATGGCGCCCGAGATAATGAAGGCCAGGAGCACGAGGCGCCGCACGGGGAAGCCGTTGACCCGCGAGGCCACAGGATTCATGCCCACGGCGCGGATCTTGAAGCCGAAGGAGGTCCTGAAGATGACGTACCACACGACGAGGCCGAGAACCACGGCGATGATGACGCCCACATGGGCGCCCAGCAGCTTGGGAAGCCGCACGCCGGCCGGCAGCGCCACGGTCTTGGGCAGGCCCTGGTCGGAGAAGACGTTCTTGAAGATGTGCTCCATGAAGTAGAGGGCAACGTAGTTGAGCATGATCGTGGTGATCATCTCGTTGAGGCCGCGCGTGATCTTGAGGATGCCCGGCAGGAGCGCCCAGAGCGCGCCCGCCACGATGCCGGCGAGAAGGCCCAACGCGAGCGCGGGCACGCCCTCGCCGCCCAGCCCCAAGATGGTGGCAGCGGTGGCGCAGGCGCCCATGATGAGCTGGCCCTCGCCGCCGAGGTTGAACACGCCGCACTTGTAGGCGAAGACCGCGCAGAGCCCCGTGAAGACGAGCGGGCACGCGCGCTCCAAGGTCTTGCTGAGCTTCGAGAGGTCGCCGAGCGACCCCTGCAGCATGGCGCGATAGCCCTCTATCGGGTCCTTCCCCAAACATGCGATGATGACGGCCCCCACAACGAGGGCGAGCAGCACGGAGACGAGCGGGGTGAGCACCATGAGGGCCCGTTCGCGTCGCTCCTGTGCGCTGATCGCTTCCTTGGCCATGTTCGATCCTCCCCTACTTTCCTGCCATAGCGAGCGAAATCTCCTTGATGGGAGGGTTCGCGCCCGGATACGTCCCCATGATCTGCCCCTCGAAGAGCACCACGATGCGGTCGGACAGCTTCAGAACCTCGTCGAAGTCGGCCGAGATGAGCAGAACCGCGCAGCCCGCATCGCGCTGGGCCACGATCTGGTCGTGGATGAACTCGGTCGCCCCGATGTCGAGGCCGCGCGTGGGATAGACGGCCACGAGCAGGCTCGGATGCCCTTCGAGCTCGCGCGCGAGGATGACCTTCTGCTGGTTGCCGCCCGAAAGGCTGCGCGCCAGCTGGTTGACGGAGGTGCAGCGGATGTCGTTCTCCTCGCGCAGTCGGTTGGCGTGGCGTTCGATAGCGTCCATCTTCAGCCACGCGCCGTGACCCCGGGAGAAGCGCTCGGAGCGCGTCTGCTTGAGCACGAGGTTCTCCGCCACCGTCATGTCGCCCACAAGGCCCATCTTGTTGCGGTCCTCGGGGATGTTGCCCAAGCCCGCGTCGATGAAGGCCTCGGGCGAGAAGAGCGCGATCTGCGCGCCGTCCGGCCCGACCAGCTCGCCGGACTCGGGCCGCACAAGGCCCGTGACCAGCTCGGCCAAGGCTGCCTGCCCGTTGCCGTCGATGCCCGCGACGCCGAGGATCTCGCCCCGGTTGATGGCGAGCGAGACCTCTTTGAGGCCGCCGTGCTTGACCTCGGGATGCCAGGAGACCTCGCACAGCGTGAGCGCGGGCTCGTGCGCATCCTCCACCTTCCGGTAGGTGCTCTCGGTGAACTTCTGGCCGATCATGAGGTCGGCGAGCTCCTGCTCGGTGGCGCCTGCAACCGGCACGGTTGCGACGGTCTCGCCGCGACGCAGCACCGTCACGCGATCGGAGATGCGCATGACCTCGCGCATCTTGTGCGAGATGAAGATGATCGACTTGCCCTCGCCGGTGAGCGAGCGCATGATATCGAAGAGACCCTGGACCTCGAGGTCGGTGAGGACGGCGGTGGGCTCGTCGAGCACGAGCAGGTCGGCACCGCGGAAGAGCACCTTCATGATCTCGACGCGCTGCTGCATGCCGATGGACATATCGCTCACGCGCGCATCCAGATCGATCTCGAGGCCGTAGCGCTCCATGAGCTCCTCCACCGTCGCGCGGTCGGCAGCTTCCTGGAGCAGCGGCGTGCGGTGGCGGCGGTCGCCCAGAATGATGTTCTCAAGCCCGGTCATGTTCTCGATGAGCATGAAGTGCTGATGCACCATGCCGATGCCGTGGGCAACGGCGACACCGGGCGATGAGATGTCGACCTCCTCCCCTCGGATGAGGATGCGCCCCTCCGTGGGCTGGTAGAGGCCCACGAGGATGTTCATGAGGGTGGACTTGCCAGCGCCGTTCTCGCCCAGCAGCGTGTGAACCTCGCCCTCCTCGACGGACAGCGTCACGTTGCGGTTCGCGTAGAACGAGCCGAAGCGCTTGCTGACCCCTTCCATGCGCAATAGCTCTGCCATATGCCCGCACCCTTCCCGGGGCCCGCCGCCCTGGCGCAGCCCCGCAGCCTGCACAACCTTGTTATATGAAGCCTGCCGCCGGGGCAGGCAGCCGTGTCCGTCAGCCCTTTCTCGGTCGCTTCTCGTAGGGCGTGTCCTGCATGGGCAGGCTCGTCCGCATCTTTCCGTCGAGGGCGTAGTAGGCCCCCGCGATCGCCTGCGCCATGGGTATCGAGCAGATCTCGCCCACGCCCTTCGAGCCGTAGGCAAAGGGCAGCAGCTCTTCCTTCTCCACGTAGATGGCGTGGATGTTGGGGATCTTGTCGGCATGGAAGAGGCCGAGCGTGCCGAGCTTGGCGGTGGGCACGCAGTCTTTGAGCGGGAACTGCTCGGTGAGGGCATAGCCCATGCTCATGAGCACGCCGCCCTCGATCTGACCCTGGATGGCGATGGGGTTCACGACCCGGCCCGAGTCATGCGCCTGATAGACGTCGGTAATGCGGCCCTCATCGTCGAGAATGGCGACGGAGGTTGCATAGCCGTAGGCCACGTGGCTCTTGGGATTGGGCTTGTCGGAGCCGAGCGGATCGGTGGGCTCGAAGAACTCGTTGGAGAAGCTCTGCCCCTCGAGGGCGCGCAGGCGCTCGCGCGCATCGCCCGTCAGGCCGTCCATCGCACGGCGCAGCTCGGCCGCCGCAGCGCGTACGGCCTCGCCGGTGATGAGCGTTTGGCGCGAGCCCGAGGTGGTGCCGGAGTCGGGGGAGTTCTCGGTGTTGGGGGGCATCACCCGCACCTGCTCGCGCGAGAGCCCGCAGGACTCGCAGACCATCTGGGTGAAGACGGTGGTGCAGCCCTGGCCGATGTCGGTGGCGGCGGTGTAGACCTCCACCACGCCGCCCGCAACGTCCAGGCGCGCACGGCCCTTGTCGGGAAGGCCCACGCCCACGCCGGCGTTCTTCATGGCGCAGGCGATGCCGGCGCGATCCTTGTTGGACATATAGACGTCGCGCACGGCCTCGAGGGTCTCCTTGAGCGCCGTGGACTGGTCGGCGATCTGGCCATTGGGGAGGGCGGCGCCGGGTTCGATGGCGTTGATGTAGCGGATCTGCCAAGGATCGATGCCGACCTTCTCGGCAAGCAGGTCGAGGCAGCACTCCAGCGCATACTCCGACTGGCACACGCCGAAGCCTCTGAACGCGCCGGCGGGCGGGTTGTTGGTGTAGTAGCCGTAGCCTCTGATGTCGGTGTTCTGGTACGTGTAGGGCCCCACGGCGTGCGTACAGGCGCGCTCGAGCACGGGACCGCAAAGCGAGGCGTAGGCGCCGGTGTCGAAGTAGATCTCGCAGTCGAGGCCGGTGAGCATGCCCTGCTCGTCGCAGCCCAGCGTGAAGGTGGCCTCCATCGCGTGGCGCTTGGGGTGGAAGCGGATCGACTCGTCGCGCGTCATCCTCATCTTGACGGGACGTCCCAGCTTGAACGCGGCCAGGCAGGCCAGGTGCTGCACCGAGACGTCCTCTTTGCCGCCGAAGCCGCCGCCCACGAGCTTGTTCTCCACGACCACGCGCTCGGGGGTGGCATCCCAGCCGAACATGTGGGCGATCTCCTTGCGCGTGTCGTAGGTGCCCTGGTCGCTCGTGTAGACCTTGACCCCGTCGCCGTAGGGCAGGGCGACGGCGCACTCGGGCTCCAGGAACGCATGCTCGGTGAAGGGCGTCGAGAAGCGCTCGGTCACGGTGTAGGCGGACGAGGCGAGCGCCTGAGCCGCATTGCCGCGCGTGACGTGGCGCTGCTGGCAGAGGTTGCCGGCGGAATGGATCTTGGGCGCGTCCTCGGCTATGGCCGCGAAGACGTCGCGCACCGGTTCGAGCGGCTCGTACTCCACGTGCACGAGGTCGCGGGCGCGCTCGGCAAGTTCGCGGGTCTTCGCCACCACGAGGCAGATGGCATCGCCCACGCAGCGGGTGACCTCGCCCTCGACGATCATGACGTCCCAGTCCTGCTGGATATGGCCCACCTTGTTCACGGGGACGTCGGCTGCCGTGAGGACGCAGGCCACCCCGTCGAGGGCGCGTGCCTCGTCCGCGTCGATCGAGAGCACGCGGGCGCGTGGGTAGGCGGAGCGCAGGGCGCAGGCGTGGAGCATGCCGGGCAGGGCGATGTCGTCGGCGTAGACGCCGGTGCCCAGGACCTTCTCGCGCACGTCCACGCGGAAGGCCGGATCGCCCACGCCGTACAGCTCCCAGGGCTCGGCCTCGGGCAGCTCCTCCTCGCCGCGCAGGATGGCGGCCACGAGCTGGATGGCCTCGATGATCTTCTTGTAGCCCGTGCAGCGGCAGAGGTTGCTGCGCAGGGCGCCCTTGATGTCGTCCTCGCTCGGATCGGGGTTGGCGTCGAGCAGCGCCTTGGCGCTCATGACCATGCCGGGCGTGCAGAACCCGCACTGGACGGCGCCCTTGACGCCGAAGGCATGGACGTAGGCCTCGCGCTCGAGCTCGGAGAGGCCCTCGACGGTGATGATGTGCTTGCCGTCGAGGCGCGAGGTCTTGAGCACGCAGGCGCGTTGGGCCCTCCCGTCCACAACGACCGTGCAGGTGCCGCAGGCACCCTGGCTGCAGCCGTCCTTGACCGAGTTGAGCGCGAGGTCGTCGCGCAGGTAGCGCAGCAGGGGCTTGTCCTCGTCGACCACGTGCTCGATGCCGTTGACGGTAAGCGTCCATGCGGCCTGTCCCATATGCGTACATCCTTCCTGGGGATCGTGACCGTCCCCCGATGTGGGGGGGGGGGGG
>JAWRJQ010000052.1:0-6154 GCA_040307385.1 Atopobiaceae bacterium | reverse complement strand
CGCGCGCGCCGCCGTGCTGACGGAGGCACTCGCATCGCTGCCCTTCGTCGAAATCGTCGGGCCGCTCGACGGCGCGCGCCACATCGGAGCCGTCTCGTTCAACGTGAAGGGCGTCCATCCCCACGACGTGTCGTCCTTGCTCGACATGGGCGATGTCTGCATCCGCGCGGGCCATCACTGCGCCGAGCCGCTCCTGAAGCGTCTCGGGCAGAGCTCCACCTGCCGGGCGAGCGTGGCGCTCTACAACGATATGTCCGACATCGATCGCCTGGTCGCAGGCCTCGAAAAGGTTTGGAAGGTGTTCAATGGCTGAACTCGACCTCTACAACGCCCAGTTCATGGACCACGTCCACAACCCCGACTACAAGTACGAGCTGGAGGATGCCACCTGCAACCATGCGGGCATCAATCCCTCCTGCGGTGACGAGCTTGCCTTCTCCATCCGCCTCGGCCAAGGCGGCACCATCGAGGAAGCCGCGTTCACGGGCCATGGATGCGCCATCAGCCAGGCATCGGCCGACATCATGAGCGACCTCATGATCGATAAGACCCCCGAGGAGGCCATCGAGCTCTGCCGGCTCTTCATGGGCATGGTGCGCGGCGAGGTGACCGACGAGGCGGAGCTCGCCAAGCTCGATGAGGCGCAGCTCCTGCGCGACATCTCCCACATGCCCGCGCGCGTGAAGTGCGCCGAGCTTGCATGGCGCACCCTCGAGGAGATGCTCGAGAAGCATTGCCCGGGCGCACAGGAGGCGAGCTGAGATGGCCGAGATGTTCTCCACCAAGGGCCGCTACGCGCTGCGGACGATGGCTGATCTGGGTTCCCATGAAGGCTGGGTCTCGCTCGGCGACGTGGCGGAGCGCCAGGACATCTCGCGCAAGTATCTCGAGCAGATCATCTCGCTGCTCGTCAAGGCCAAGCTCGTCGAAAGCCAGCGCGGCAAGAAGGGCGGCTACCGCCTCGCCCGTCCTGCCGATGAGTACACGCTGGGCGAGATCCTGCGCGCTGTGGAGGGCAACCTTGCGCCGGTTTCGTGCCTCGACTGCACGAGCGGCGAGCTCTGCCCCAAGATCGAGAGCTGCACCACCGTCGACATCTGGCGCGATCTGGGCAAGGTGACCTCGGCCTTCCTCGACAGCAAGACCCTCGCCGACCTTATCGGGCCCGATGGATCCGATTCCTGCGCGGTCTGAAACCGGGCAATGCGGCATGCTGTCTTCGGTCGCGTCCACCCTTGCTGTTCCGCACGCTTTCCTATACCACGCCGGCGCGTGAAAATGGCATAATTTTCCGCTTTTCTGCCGAAAAATGACGCCGGAAACAACGGGGTCGCACTCACGGTTTGTTTGACCTGCGCAAACGAAAGGCAGGTTTTCGCCCGATGGAGAATCGAGCCCCAAAATCGGCGGAAAAGCGGAAAATTATGCCATTTCTGTAAATCGACGTGTACGAAAGCCCTGGCGGGTCAAGCGACCATCCATACGACCCGGTCATAGCCCGCAAAAAACAGCCCCGCAGAGCGGGGCAGTTTTTTGGTGCAGCGGTTGAGGCGAGCACGGGAAAAGCCTATGCCCAGCCCTTCCCGTCGCTTCCAAAGTCGACGATGAGCTCCTTGGCACGCGTGACGATGGCGTCGAAGCCGGGCTTGAGGAACTTGCGCGGGTCGTAGTTCTTGCCCTCGAGATCCTTGCCGCTCACAACGAACTCGCGGGTGGCCTTGGCGAAGGCAACCTGGAGATCGGTGTTGACGTTGATCTTGGAAATGCCCATGGAGATGGCTTTCTTGATCTGGTCGGTGGGGATGCCGGTGCCGCCGTGGAGCACGAGCGGCAGGTCGCCGACCTCGGCCTTGATCTTCTCGAGCTGATCGAAGGACAGACCCTCCCAATCGTCGGGATACAGGCCGTGGATGTTGCCGATGCCGCAGGCGAGGAAGTCCACGCCGAGGTCGGCGATGGCCTTGCACTGCGCGGGGTCGGCGAGCTCGCCCTTGGCGGTGATGCCGTCCTCGGTGCCGCCGATGCCGCCGACCTCCGCCTCGACGGAGATGCCCTTGCCATGGCAAAGCTTCACGATCTCGGCCGTGCGCTCGAGATTGATGTCGAAGGTGGCCTCGTGGGATCCGTCGTACATGATGGAGGTGAAGCCGGCGTCGATGGCCTTGAAGCAGTCCTCATAGGTGCCGTGGTCGAGGTGCATGGCGACGGGCACGGTGATGTTCATGTAGTCGCAGAGGTCGCGCACGACGTCGACGACGACCTTGAAGCCCTGCTGCCACTTGGCGGCACCGGCGGTGCACTGGATGATGACCGGCGACTGCAGCTCCTCCGCCGCAGCGAGGATGGAGCGCGTCCACTCGAGGTTGTTGGTGTTGAAGGCGCCCACGGCATAGCGGCACTTCTCGGCGGCTTGAAGCATCTGGGTGGCATTGACAAGCATGTGAACCTCCAATTGTCACAAGGGGCGTAGATTACTTGCACTGTTTGCTATTTTACCGCGCTGAGGCAGATGCTGATGCCATAATCATATGAGTTCGGACGAATGAATCGGCAAGGAGCAACGATGGAACATCCTAACGCATGGAACGAGTACACGAACGAGCAGATCGCCGAGCTTGAAACCTTTTGCGAAGGCTACCGCACCTTCATCTCCGCCAATAAAACGGAGCGCGAGTGCGTTACGGCGGCGATCGAGATGGCCGAGGCGGCGGGCTACGTTTCGCTCGACGAGGCCGTCAAAGGCGGGAGCGCGCTCAAGGCGGGCGACAAGATCTACGCGAGCAACAAGGGCAAGACGCTCATGCTCGTACATCTCGGAACGAACCCGCTCGAGCAGGGCGTGAACATCCTTGGAGCGCACGTCGACAGCCCGCGCCTCGACGTCAAACAGAATCCCCTCGATGAAAAGAACGAGATCGCCTACCTCGACACGCACTACTACGGCGGCATCAAGAAGTACCAGTGGGTCGCCACGCCGCTCGCCATCCACGGTGTCGTGGCGCTCGAAGACGGCTCGACCGTGTCCGTGGTCGTGGGCGAGGAGGCCGGCGACCCCGTCTTCTGCATCAGCGACCTTCTCCCCCACCTCGGCCGCGAGCAGATGGGCAAGAAGCTGTCCGACGGCATCGAGGGTGAGATGCTCGATGTGATCGTGGGCAACAAGCCGCTCAAGCTCGAGAAGGACGCCGAGGAGAAGCGCCCCGTGGTCGCAGGGATCCTCGCGCTGCTGGACGAGAAATACGGCATCGCCGAGGAAGACCTGCTCTCCGCCGAGCTCGAGATCGTGCCCGCAGGACCGGCCCGCGAGCTGGGCTTCGACCGCGCCCTCATCCTGGGCTACGGCCACGACGATCGCAGCTGCGCCTATACCAGCCTCGTCGCCCAGCTCGAGTGCGACGTGCCCGAGCGCACGGCGGTGACCCTGCTCGTGGACAAGGAGGAGATCGGCAGCTTTGGCGCCACCGGCATGCGCAGCCGCTTCTTCGAGGACGTCATGGCCGAGATCCTCACCCTCGCTGGAGAGACGGATGCGCTCGCGCTGCGTCGCTGCCTCGCGCGCTCCAACATGCTCTCGAGCGATGTCTCCGCTGCGTACGACCCGTCGTTCGCCAGCGTCTACGAGACCAAGAACAGCTGCTTCCTGGGCCACGGCCTCACGTTCAACAAGTACACGGGCGCAGGAGGCAAGGCGGGTTCCAACGACGCCGACGCCGAGTACGTCGCCACGATTCGCCGCGTGATGAACGGCGCGGGCGTGCATTTCCAGACGGCGGAGCTGGGCAAGGTGGATGCGGGCGGCGGCGGAACCATCGCCTTCATCCTCGCCGAGTACGGCATGAACGTCATCGACTGCGGCGTGCCCGTGCTGTCGATGCACGCGCCGTGGGAGGTCGCAAGCAAGGCCGACATCTTCGAAGCGTATCGCGGCTACAAGGCCTTCCTCGACCTCGCCTAAGCTGACGCAGCGCCCACCCATCGCCATGGCGGTCAGCGTATCGACCGCCGTGGCGATGGATCGCCTGTAGTTCAGGTCCCCTCTAGCCCAAGCAACCTTCCCGCTCAATACCGAGGTTGTCTTCGGTGTACGGCTTTTCCGAAAATACGCCCACTTTTGGCGATATTGTGCGTGAAGGGGGTGCCGAATCGTCATCAAGAGCTTTACCCGCCCTCCGCTGACCTGCGTAAATACAAAGGCAGGCAAGCCGCGATGGCAACGTGGCACCCTTTTCATACACAATAACGCCAAAAGTGGGCCGAAAAGCGGATTGTTCATGCAAGAAGGCACGCCGATGCCACAAACGAAAGGCGCGGATTCGGTTTCCTTAGGCGCATCGGTTTGCCGTACCCCGTCCGTCGCATTCCTGCCGCAGAACGGGAAACCGATTCCAACGTATTTATCCTGAGACGCGCTCGTTGTAACCCCCGAGGAACGGGGTCGCGTTTTTTCCGTGACGTTTCCGCAGGCCCCGCCGCGTTGTGGGAGCATAGGTGGCCATAAACGCAGCCATGTCGAGGAGGCGGCCATGGAGGCTGAAAACAACAAGGAGTCATTATTCGGCGATCTTTCGATAACCCAGGTGGCGGCGGGCGCGCTCGCGGCTGCTACGTCGTTTGCACTCTCCCATAGAATCGGCATCGCGGGATCTGTGATCGGCGCTGCCGTGGGATCTATCGCCGCAAGCGTTGCGGCGCAGCTCTATAAGAATATGATCTCCCGTTCCGTGGAGGGCATCCGCAGCATCGAGCTCGAGGGGACCCGCAGAATCGGCGAGGCGGGCTCCCAAGCCGTCGGCAAACACGAGAAGACATCCCATCCCCACGCGCGCGCCATCTCGATCGGCGCCGTGGTAACCGCTTTGATTGTGGGCGTGATCGCCGTGGGCATCTATGCGGCCGGCGTGACGGCGGTCACCGACGGCCAGGGCATCGGCGTGCAGGCACCGGTCGTCGAGTATATGACCGGAACATGGGAGGCAACGCAGCCCGAAGAAGCCGACGAGAGCCAAACTGCGGATGCGGAGAGCTCCGCAACGGACGAGAGCGCAGAAGCCGCAACAGAGGCGAGCGCCGATGAAACTGCGGAATCGCCCGTAGCCGACTCATCGACAACGCAGGCTACGGCCGAGGATGGAAGCGCAGATGCCCAGGAACCCTCGGACGGTGCCGAGGCGCCCGTCGAGGGAGAGGCTGCCGCATCTGCGGAGCAGGGGCAGGAGCAGTCGGAAGAAGCGTCCGGCGCACAACCCGCCGCATAGGCGTCGCCTCGTCGACACCCGTCGAAAGAGCCGGGCCTCCTCCCCTGTTATCCACCCAATCCGAGCACGTCGAACAGCTTGAGACGCGCCTGTGCGGCGCCGAGCTCCGCTGCTGGCACCTCGTCGGCAAGATGCGACACGACGCCCCGCATGGGGTTGCCGTCGAGCACGTACACGCGGCTGCCCAGCTCGACCGCCTCGTCCACATCGTGGGTGACCACGAGCGCCGAGAGTCCCAGTTCATGCACCATGCCGGCGAACCAGCGCCTGATCTCGACGCGCGTGATGGCGTCGAGCGCCGAGAAGGGCTCGTCCAGAAGCACCATGTCGTTATCCATGAGATAGGTGCGCAGCAGCGCGGCGCGCTGCCTCATGCCGCCCGAGAGCTGCGACGGCCACAGGTCCTCCGTGCCCTCCAGGCCGAATGTGGGAAAGAGACGCCGTGCCTGAGCACGCGCCTCCGCACGATCGACGCCGCGTAAAAAAAGCGGCAGCGCAGCGTTGTCGAGGATGGTCCTGCTCGACAGGAGCAGGTCCTTCTGGAGCATGTAGCTCACACGCCCGGGCGTGCCCGTGATGTCCGCGCCGTGGAGCAGCACCGAGCCCTCGACGGGCTTTTCAAGACCCGCGAGCGCATGGAAGAGGGTCGTCTTGCCGCAGCCGCTGCGGCCGACCAGGCAAACGATCTCCCCCGCCTGCACGGTGAGGGAGATGTCGTCAGCAACCGCAAGGTCTTCCCAAACGAGCTTGAGATGCCGCGCTTCGAGCACGGGAGCAGCTTCGGCCATGGTCGCAGCCGCCCTAGAGGTAGTCGCCCGTGAAGCCGGCCTTGGGATCGAAGGCGTTCTCGACCAGCCGCTCGGCGTTCAGCCACTCGTAGAAGCGCTCCCAGCGCGCGG
>JAWRJQ010000051.1:0-10772 GCA_040307385.1 Atopobiaceae bacterium | reverse complement strand
GTCATGCCCTTTCGAGCCGCTGGGCGAAGGCGGTTCCAGGCCCGCCCGCATCAATGGACGAGGCGCTTGTAGGCACCGTAGCCCTGCTCGTCCATCTCGTCGAAGGGGATGAAGCGGAGTGCGGCGGAATTGATGCAGTACCTGAGTCCCCCTCGGTCCTTGGGACCGTCGGCAAAGACGTGGCCCAGATGCGAGTCGGCTCCGCTGCTGCGAACCTCCGTGCGCGTCATGCCGAACTGGCGGTCAATCCGCTCGGTCAGCGCGCCGTCCGAAACGGGACGCGTGAAGGCGGGCCAGCCGCAGCCCGCATCGTACTTATCATCCGATGAGAACAGGACCTCCCCGCTCACCACGTCCACGTAGACGCCCCGCTCGAAGAAGTCGTCATACGCCCCGGTGAAGGCGCGTTCCGTCGCAGCATGCTGGGTGACCTCGAAGGAGAGCTCCCCTATGCGCTCGCGTAGATCCTCCGCGCGCTCCGCCTTCCAACGTGCGCCGAGGGTAAGCAGGCGCTGCGGAATGTGGCAGTAGCCGGACGGGTTCTTGTCCAGATACTTCTGGTGGTGCTCCTCGGCGGTGGAGAAGCTCTCCAGGGGCGCCACCTCGACGGCGAGCGGCGCGCCGATTGCCGCCTCCTGTACCCGGCAGACCTGCTCGATCTCCGCAAGCTGGCTCTCGTCGGTGTAGTAGATGCCGGTGCGATACTGCACGCCGACATCGTTTCCCTGCTTGTTCAGCGACGTGGGGTCGATGACCATGAAGTAGTAGTCCAGGAGCTGCGTCAGGGGAAGCCGCTTCTCGTCGTACTCGATCATGACGGTCTCTGCATGGCCGCTGCCCGCACAAACCTGCTCATAGCTCACGGCCCCTGCAGGGCCGTTGGCATACCCGGCTTCCGTGCGCACGACGCCCTCGAACTGATCGAAGAACTTCTGGACTCCCCAGAAGCATCCGCCTGCAAGATAGATCGTCTTCATACCGAGCAATCCTCCTTGTTGGTAGGAGCACCCGCCGACCTGCGGCGGGCGTTTGATCCGACACCAATGATACGCTTCGACCGTACTGCCGGGCGAACGGCGCACACAGGCCGCCTGCGTCATCTCGTTACACGAGCTATGAGATGTGCGAACGCCTGCGGCAACCTACAGCTGGCTGATACCGGCACGGTGACGCGTCATGGCTTCCTCGAACTGCTCGTAGTTGTCGATAGCGTAGGTCAGTTCGTCGAGCATCTCCTGCTTCTTTTCGGGGAAGCGACCGCCTACCCGCAGTGCGCTCGTGTGATGTGTGCTGATGATGCACGGAACGTCCAGCTCGGAAAGGAACAGGCGCATCTCCTCCATGCGCTCCTTCTCGGTCAGCGGCACGAACTCGCCGCGCTCGGCACGACGTTGCAGCTCGCTACCGCCGAAGAGCCCCACCGATCCCGAACCCACCAAATAGGGGTGCAGCTGATTGACCACGTGCGCGGAGTTCAGCGCGTGGGCCTCGGAATGGTCACGATCAACCAGACCGTTCAGGAACGTGAAGGAATATTCGATGCCCGCCTCGTCGAGCTTACGGCACTGCTCGATGATGTCGGCAGCCACGTAGCCCTTGTTCACCGACGCAAGCGCCCAGTCGTCACCGCTCTCCTGGCCCGGAGCCAGCCGGCGTATTCCCATCGCACGCAGCACCTTCAGCTGCTCGACGGTCTTTCTCGTGATGTCATCGATGCGGGTCGGGCTGTAGATGTAGTTCACGTGCGGCAGAATCTCGCGCACGAGCTCGAGGCGCTCCATCAGGCGCTCGAAGGAAAGCACGAAGGGGTTGCCTCCTACAAGCTCGAGCCGCGCGGCGCGCGGGTTGCGCTGTGCGATCTCGCGTAGGTCCGCCTCCCACACATCGAGCGGTTGCACGCCGAATCTCACGCCCTTGTACATCGTGCAAAAGGCGCATTTGTTGTGGGAGCATCCGTGAGTGCATTCGATGATCTCGTTGTAACCCCGCTCCAGGGGGTTGGTGTACAGCGGCTCCGTGAAGTGCATGCGGCTCATCTCCCCTTGTTGACGTTAGTGCTCGAGAGACATTACACTCTATTGCATATAGTTTTGAAAGTACTGACTTATTTGATAGGTACTATCATGAATGAAAGTGAACAGGACTCCAAGCGGCAGCACGCGTGCTCGATCCCCCGCGTGCAGAAGGTTCTGGGAGGCAAGTGGAAGATCGCGCTCCTGTAGGCGCTTGCGAACGGCCCCGTGCGCTTCGGAGAGCTGCGGCGGGCGCTGGGTTCGATCACAGAATCTATGCTCACACGCCAACTGCGCGAGCTGGAACGCGACGGGCTCGTTTGCCGCCATGTGTTCCACGAGGTCCCGCCGCACGTGGAGTACTCGCTCACGTCCGCCGGTGCGGGGTTCGTGCCCGTGCTGCGCGCCATGGATTCCTGGGGTCGTGACAATCTGTAGACGTGCCTAGAGCCGCTTGCCCCGATGCGCCGGCATCGCAGCGATGATCTCGAACGACCACTGCAAATCGGATCACCCGCAGAAAGAAGCGGCTGCGTACGTATCCCCATTCCCTGTACACGCTGTTGCTGCAGTCCGGAGAGGGCTTCCGGGGGCAGCCCTGCGTTCACGCCCTCATCTTGCCAATCTGACGCTTCGGGCAGACCGCCCTTCCCTCTTATGGGTTCCTGCGTATTCCGCTATGTATGCTCCGAGCATACAAGCTGCGGAATCGTCCGGTTTATGGTGTGGGTGAAACCGCACAAGAGGAGCAAGGGACTCCGGATGATGCCGTTTTAGACGGCGCTTGAGCGGATGGCATGAGACGGAGAACGCGGCCACTGCGTGAGAAGTGGCGGGCGCCACACCCAAACCGCGTGGCAGGAAGAATCCGCGAGGTATCAAACCATGGATGATATCGGTAAGACAATGCGAGGCATCCCGATGGAAGCAGGCGTTTCAACAGCCGCGCCCGATATGCCAACGAATACCCAGGTTGCCCCCGCAAATCCAGAGCCTGCTCCAGCGATGTCCGCGCTCGACGAAGCTGAGCCTGAAACCGCCACGAACTCGTCTCCCAAGAAAAAGCCTTGGATGTTGGTGATTGGCGCCCTTGCCGCCATCGGCATCATCGTCGGCATTGCCGTCACGGTCATCTCCTCGAATCGTGCGCAGGCATACGAGGAAGCGCAGGCATATTACCATGAGGGCAAATACGCAGAGGCAAAAGAGGTCTTCGATGAGCTCGGGGACTATGAGGACTCTGCCGCATGGTCCCAAAAGGCCGAGCTCTGGCTGCAGGCACAGGCAGAGGAGTCCAGCGCCGGTGACGACCCAACTGCTTGGGAACGCGCTGCTTCGAGGTACCTGTCGATCAATGAGCCTCAGGCAGCCACAGCAGCTGAGGACTGCCTTGACGCGGCCTCCTACTATACAGCGAAGGGTTTGATGGCAGAGGGAAACTGGGAGGAGGCGCGCGATCTTTTCTCCGATCTCGAGGACAAAGGCTACCAAGACGCCGGCAGCCTGAAGATGGAATGCTCCGCCCACATAACATTCGAGGAGGCGGAGGCGCTGTATGCGGAGGGGTACTATTACGATGCATATGTGAAATACAGCTCGATCTCCAGCGCGTCGTACGAGGGTCTTCCGGATATGCACGAGAAAGCGCAGGCATGCATCCAGAGCTTCCCGGAAGCCGGTGTTGTATACAGAAACGGCGATTATCCCGATCAAAACTGCGAGCTGTCCATCGATAACTCGGCGAATACAAACGCCTATTACAAGCTCTATATGGGTGACACGCTGATCGCCACGGTGTTTATCCCCGAGGGCGGCTACACGACGTTTTCGCTCCCTGCCGGAACATACCGCATGACCAAGGGCTACGGCTCCACGTGGTTCGGCACGACCGACATGTTCGGCGACGAGGGCGTGTACTGGGAATGCACGTTCGGGACAAGCGAGGAGGTCACACTCGAAGCCTGGTCCGGATACGAAATCTCGTCCGGTGGGGACGGCACGCCGATATCCAATCACTCATCGAATCGGGAATCGATATAGACGATTGCCACCGCGAGAGGGCGGGAACCCTTCACGCCATAACACGTGCACCGCCGCCTCCGGACAGTTGCCCCGGAAGCGGCGGACTGCTCGAACAGCCGGTCGGCATGCGATCGGCCGATGCAAGGACTGTGGGAAAAGAGCCATGGACTATGATGGTGGCGAACATCGCATCGATGAGCAGGGAGCGTTGATCATGGAACCCAGGCAAACCCCCATCAGCCGCACCTCGTGGATCGTCATCATCATGATCGCCCTCGTGGGCCAGATAGCGTGGGCGGTGGAGAACAACTTCTTCAACCTGTTCATCCAGGATGCCTTCGGAGCCCCGCTCTCGGACGTGGCGCTCATGGTGAGCGCTTCGGCAGCCGTCGCCACCGCCACCACGCTGCTCGTGGGCACGTGGTCCGACCACGTGGGAAAGCGCAAGGTGTTCGTGGTGGCGGGCACCCTCGCCTGGGGCCTCTCCATCTGCGCGTTCGCCGTGCTGCAGCAGGTTTCGACGGCGCTCGCCCGCGATGCGGCGGCCGCCGCGGCGCTCGGTATCTCGCTCACCATCGGCTTCGACTGCCTCATGACTTTCTTCGGAAGCCTTGCCAACGACGCATGCTTCAACGCATGGCTCACCGACATCACCGACAGCACCAATCGCGGACGTGTGGAGGGCGTGAACAGCGCCATGCCGCTGCTCAGCATGCTCGTGGTCTTCGGCGGCGCCATGTTCCTCATGATCGTGGGCGACGACGGCACCGTGTCCTACAACTACCCGCTCTTCTTCACGATCATCGGCGGCGTGGTCATCGCTGCGGGCATCGTCGCAGCGCTGCTCATGAAAGAGTCGCATCCCGCTCCCAAACGCGACGCGCGCTACCTGTCCGAGCTCACCTGGGGCTTCAAGCCGTCGTCCGTGCGCGAGAACCGCATGCTCTATCTGGTCCTGCTCGGCTATTGCGTGTTTGCCTGCGCCATGCAGGTGTTTATGCCCTACTACGTGCTCTACCTGCGTCTTCCCTATATCCTGGGCGAGAATTACGTGCTCGTGATGGCACCGTGCATCGTCATCGCCTCCGTGTTCACCATCCTCTACGGGCGTCGCGTGGACAGGCTGGGCTTCTCGGTCACGGTCACCCTGCCGCTCGTGTTCTTCATTGCGGGGTGCGCCCTGCTCACGACCATAACCGCTGCACCGGGCGTCTTCATCGGCAGCATGCTCATGCTCGCGGGCTATCTCGGATCCGTGGCGTGCTTCAGCGCCGCCATCCGCAACGCCACGCCGCCCGAGCATGTGGGCCTCACGCAGGGCATCCGCATCTTCAGCGTGGTGCTCGTGCCCATGCTCGTGGGTCCGTGGATCGGATCAGCGGTGAGCGCGAGCTCGGGCGCGGTGGGGTTCGGCGTGGTGGGAGACACCTTCGCCCCCAGCTCGCTCATCTTCGCCGCCGGCGCGGCGGTTTCACTGCTCACCTTCGTCGTGACGTGGCTCATCCGCAGGCAGGAGCGTGCGCAGGGCTAGCCCCGTGCAGGAGGCGCACCTACCGGTTGTCGATGCGCGCGACATTCGAGATGGTGATGGTGAGCCTGCCGTTCTCGCTGCGCGAGAAATCGATGAAGCCCTCGCGCTCCGCGAGCTCGGAGGGGAAGGTGATGGTGATGCCGGTGTCTGTGCGAATGCTGTGCGTCTTGGCCATGCGATTGGCCGCCCCGCGCCGCACGGGCACCTCGTCGGGAAGCTGCTGCTGGTCGACCGCGCGCTCGTAGCGCTCGCGCAGATCCTCTCGATCCGCAAAGACCGCGCGCCCCACATCTCGGGGCGAGACAGCTTCATCCACCTCGGCGGCATGTGCGAGCGCGGCCTTGGCGCGCGAGACCTCCATGGCGGGCGTGAGCCCTGCCTCCTGCGAGACCTCCTCGACGATCGCGGACACGGCCGAGAACACGTCGCGACCCGAGGGCCGCGTCTGGCACTTGAGGAAGTCGTCGGCGATCACGTTGACCTCGCGCCCTGCGATGAGACGGGGTTTATCGGAGAAGTCGATGGCCATGGTGCGCTCGTTTATGAGCAGGTAGCTGACGATCTTCTGCGTGGGGCTGGGCAGCGTGCCGTCGTTGCGGAAGATGCCGTTGCTCTCTGGGTCGAGCTCGTGTGCAAAGGTGAGTTTGCGGGGCAGCACGAGCACGGCGAACCAGCGCGGCGCGTCGCCGTCAAACGAAGCGTCGACCTCATCCTCACGGTCGGATGCCTTGAGGTCCGGCGTCTCCTCGAACTCCGCAACGAGCAGATCGCACTGCTCCACGGCATCCATGCGGCGCAGCTCCTCCCAGAACCACTGGGCGACCTCGACGGAGATGCCCACGAAGTCGTTTGCCCCCGCAAGATACTCTGCAAGCTGTGCGGCAAAGCGGCTGTCTTCGGAAAACTCCCCGTGGCGGCTCTCGGGACTCGATGTGATGCGGCGCAGGTGGCGCTGCACATACGACTTGGTCTGTCGGTCGTCGAGCGGCAGCTCGGCCTGCGAAAGATACGCGCTTCCGACTTCGAAGTCGAAGGCATGGAGAATGGCGTGGTTGGTGCGGAGCATGGTACCTCCCGGATCGTGCGCGGACTATCCAGAATACTCCAAGTGCGGATTGCCCGGGACGGTCGGGGTGGGCGCAGAACCCGCATTCTACGGGATTCAGATGCTCTCGCGAACCGAAAATGTCTCCAATGCTGCACGGTTCCACCTCAACAGCTAAGCAGGGCTGCAAAAGAGGATAAACTAGAATAAATATCCAATATTTTTGTAATAGTATGCATGCAAGGAGTTCGGAGGGCAGAACCGTGCAGCATTGGAGACATTTTCGGTTCGCGAGAGCAGCGGATCGGGTAAAGACGTGAGAGTTCCCGCCTCGCGTTATAATGTCCTTCACCACCGTCCGGAAAGGAGCAGAGATGGCATTCATCGAGATGGACCCCCATTCATTCAACGAACGCATCATCGACCTGCTCGATCGCGAGTGGGGCCTTGCCATGGCCGGCTCCGCTCCCAACCACTGCAACGCCATGACCATCGGCTGGGGCCAGGTCGGAGTGTTCTGGGGAAAGCCGGCGGCAACCGTCTTCGTACGCGAATCGCGCTTCACGAAGGAGCTCTTCGACAAACACGACACCTTCTCGATCGTGTTCCTGCCCGAAGACCTCCACGGCACGCATCGCGTGTTCGGCTCCATGAGCGGCCGAGACGTCAACAAGACCGAGCTCACGGGCCTCACCCCCATCATGATCGACGGCACGCCCGTCTACGAGGAGGCTTCGCTCGCGCTCGTATGCCGCAAGGCCTACGCCGATGTCGTGGACCGCGCGCACTTCATCGACCCCGACGCCTACAGCCGCTACTACGGACACGGCGCCAACCTCGACGATTTCCACACCATGTACATCGGCTACGTGGAGAAGATCCTGCGCAGGGAGTAGCGCGGCAAGCGCTGGTATACTTCTATGCGGCAACCAAAACCGAAAGGAACCCCATGTCGCTTGAGAAAACCCCCGCCGAAACCTGCGTGCTCGTAACCGGCGGTGCCGGATTCATCGGCAGCCATACCGTGGTGGAGCTGCTTGAACGCGGCTATCAGGTGGTCGTCGTCGACGATCTCTCCAACGCCAGCGAGAAGGCCATCGACCGCATCTCCCAGATCGTGGGAGACGAGGCCGCCGAGCGCCTGAGCTTCGTGCGCGCCGATGTGTCCGACCGCAATGCCCTGGAGATCGTCTTCGACACCTTCGGCATCGATCGCGTGATCCACTTCGCCGGCTTCAAGGCCGTGGGCGAGAGCGTGTCCAAGCCCATCGAGTACTACTCCAACAACCTGGGCAGCACGTTCACGCTGGTGGATGTCATGCGCAGCTATGGCTGCAAGAGCATCGTCTTCTCGAGCTCAGCCACCGTATACGGCGATCCCGATGCGCTCCCGCTCACCGAGCAGAGTCCCAAGAAGATGGCCACCAACCCCTACGGCTGGACCAAGTGGATGATCGAGCAGATCCTCATGGACATCGCCAAAGCCGATCCGGAGTGGAACGTGGTGCTGCTGCGCTACTTCAACCCCATCGGCGCGCACGAGAGCGGGCTTATCGGCGAGGATCCCAAGGGCATTCCCAACAACCTGCTGCCCTACGTGGCGCAGGTCGCCGTGGGCAAACGCGATTGCGTGCATGTGTTCGGCAACGACTACGACACCCCCGACGGCACGGGCGTGCGCGACTACATCCACGTGGTCGACCTCGCCGCGGGCCATGCGGCGGCGCTCGCCTGGATGAACGACCGCTGCGGCTGCGAGATCTTCAATCTGGGCACCGGCACCGGCACCTCGGTGCTCGAGATCATCAAGGCATTCTCCGACGCCTGCGGGCGTGAGCTGCCCTATGTGATCGAGGAGCGCCGCGCGGGCGACGTCGCGGCAAACTGGGCGGACTGCACGAAGGCGCGCGAGCTCATGGGCTGGGAGGCAACGCGCGGCATCGCCGAGATGTGCCGCGACAGCTGGAACTGGCAGTCGAACAACCCCAACGGATTCGAGGGCTAGCACCGTGGGATGCGAGCAGTTCATCTCCTATCTCGCCTCCCGTCGGCCGCTCGTGGAGGCATGGCTCTCGGGCCATGCCTGGTCGCGCGACGAGAAAGCCCCGCGCGACCTCGACATCTACCTCTATGCGCCGCTCGAGCGCTTCAACAGGGGCGGCGGCAAGCGCGTGCGCCCCGTGCTCGCGCTACTGGGATGCGAGGCCGTAGGGGCGAGCCCCGAGCGGGCGCTCGCCTCGGGGTGCGCCGTCGAGCTGTTCCAGAGCGCCGCGCTCATCCACGACGACATCGCCGACAGGAGCGAGCTGCGCCGGGGCGAGCCGTGCCTGCACATCTCGCAGGGCATCGGCCTCGCCATCAACGCCGGCGACGCCGCGCTCGTGGAGGCGAGCGCCGCCGTCATCGAAGACCCGTTCCTCGACGACGCAACGCGATGCGCCGTCATGCGCGAGCTGCTCGCCATGCAGCGCCGGACCATCGAGGGGCAGGCGCTCGATCTGGGCTGGGTGCGCGACGGGCGCTGGGATCTCGCGGCGGGCGATTATCGCACCATGGCCACGCTCAAAACCGCCTACTATTCGTGCGCCTCGCCGCTCGTCATCGGCGCCATCTGCGGCGGCGGCACGGCGGGCCAGCGCGAGGGGCTCGAGGGCTTCGGCCTCGACGCGGGCCTTGCGTTCCAAATCCAAGACGACCTGCTCAACCTGACGGGCAGCGCCGAGGGCCAGGGCAAGGACTTCATGAGCGACCTCACCGAGGGCAAGCGCACGCTCCCCGTGCTTTACGCGCTCGAGCATCTCGAAGGGGAGCCGAGAAGCCAGTTCCTCTCCCTCATCACGTCGGGTACAGAAGATGAGAACGACCTGCTCAGGGCCGTATCCATCATGGATGAGGCGGGGGCGCTCGACTACGCGCGCAGATGCGCGCAGGAGCTCGTCGAGCGCGCGACCGACCGGCTCGTGCGCACCGACATCTCGCCGGCGGCACGCGACACGCTCGCGTCGATGGCACAGTATTTCATAGAACGCGCAGGATAGGACTGGCATGGAACCCATTTCTGAAGGAAGCTCCGGGGTAGCGGTCGAAGACATCCAGGACCGTCTCTCCCGCTTGGGCTACACGATCGATGAGGCCGAGCGCGCTGCATGCTTGTTCGGCCCGTCAACGGCAACCTGCGTTGCCAAGTTCCGCCTTGATCACGACCTTCCGCTAGGCTCGTCCATCGATGCCCCCACCTGGGCCGCGCTTGTGGATGAGGGTTACGCGCTGGGCGATCGCACGCTCTACCTGCGCCTTCCCAACTTCCATGGCTGCGATGTGCGCCAGCTTCAGGAGCGCCTCAACATTCTGGGCTTTTCCTGCGGAGAGGTGGACGGGCTGTTCGGCGTGCACACCGAGGCGGCCGTGCGGCTCTTCCAGGAGAGCGTGGGCCTGCTCGGCGACGGCATGGCCTTCCAGGAGACCTACGACGCCATCGAGCGTCTGCGCCACGTGTGGGCGGGCAAGCCCGCGAGCGGTCCGCACCCCATGGGCGGCATGGGCTTCGCGCGCGCGGCCAACGTGCTCGAATCCAACCGCATCTCGCTCACCGGAAACGACCCCATCGCCCGCAACGTGGCGGCGCATGCATGGAACCTCGCCGGCGCCACCACCGAGAAGAGCGGTCTCGACCTGATCGATTCCGCTGATGTTGCTCCCGCAGGCACGAGCGCGGTGATCGTGCTCACGTCCGACCGCCCCGCCAAGCGCAACCGCACGTCGTCGGTGCTGATGGACGACCTCGAAACGCTTCCCCGCCGTCTGCGCGCCGCCATCGAAAGCTCGCGCATGAGCCCTCCCGTGATCCGGCTCTCCCTGCCCGTAACCAAGGGGTCCGGCTTCACCGTGAGCAACGCGCAGGCGCTGGCCGTAGCCCTGCTCGACGCCATCTGCACTGCATTCGCACGCTAGCCGCACTCGCGCATCCGCATAGCGCAGGGGGCGAGAGGGGCATGGCACCAGAACGCCCTATTCCTGCGGCTCGAGCCGCCAAACGGCCTTGTTCCTTAGGAATAAGGCCTTCTGGTGCCAGAATCAGCAGGAATAAGCCGTTCTGGTGCCATGGGGTTGGGAGCTGGGCCGAGCATCGCCGAAGCAAGCAAGAATGGCTGGGGTAGAAGGA
>JAWRJQ010000050.1:0-2523 GCA_040307385.1 Atopobiaceae bacterium | reverse complement strand
TCTCAGCGTTGCCGAGAAGGCATACTACCTGGAGGTTCAGGCGCGCATCATGGCCAAGCTCTCTGAAGTCGGCTAAGCCGCACCGATCATCCAAAGCATCCGAAACGGGGGCGTCTCCACAGTGAGGCGCCCCCTTGCCGTATGCCTCGACCTAGGACGAGCGCGGGCGCAGCCATGGGGTCTTGGCCCGTCTCGGTCGATTATTCGGGACAGGTTCGGGCGGGTTCCTGTCCCGAACGATAGACTCAGATGGGCCAGAGGGCGAGCAGGAGTCGGATGCGCGCGCTTTTGCCCGCAATACCGCCTGACCTATGGAAAAGGACTGCGGGGAGAGAGCTCGGAGGCTGGACTCCTATATACTTATCA
Source organism: Atopobiaceae bacterium (assembly GCA_040307385.1). Lineage (GTDB taxonomy): Bacteria > Actinomycetota > Coriobacteriia > Coriobacteriales > Atopobiaceae > RUG721. The sequence goes on along the minus strand of JAWRJQ010000050.1, from coordinate 2,157 downwards.
GCATCATACGTTGCACCCATGCATGTACGGCTCATGGGTGTGCGTTGCACAGGTGGCGAGGTTTACCGACCTCATTCTAGAGAAGGGAGTCATATGAAAGGCTACGCAATGCTCAAGATCGGCGAGTCAGGCTGGATCGAGAAGGACGTGCCCGCATGCGGCCCGCTCGATGCCATCGTCAAACCGCTGGCTGTCGCCATCTGCACCTCCGACATCCATACGCTTTGGGAGGGCGCTATCGGCGAGCGCCACAACATGATCCTCGGACACGAGGCGTCCGGCGAGATCGTGGAGGTCGGCTCCGAGGTCAAGGACTTCAAGCCCGGCGACCGCGTCCTCATTCCCGCCATCACCCCCGACTGGAACTCCCTCGAGGCCCAGGCGGGCTACTCCATGCACTCCGGCGGCATGCTCGCCGGCTGGAAGTTCTCCAACTTCAAAGACGGCGTCTTCTCCGAGTTCTTCCATGTCAACGATGCGGACGGCAATCTTGCCAAGCTTCCCGACTGCATCGACCCCGCCGATGCCTGCATCCTCTCCGATATGGTCCCGACCGGCTTCCACGCTGTCGAGCTCGCCGATGTCCAGTTCGGCGACACCGTCCTCGTCATCGGTATCGGCCCCGTGGGCCTCATGTGCGTCGCCGGTGCAGCGCTGCGCGGCGCCTCCCGCATCATCGCCGTGGGCACCCGGCCGGTCTGCGTGGAAGCGGCGAAGGGCTACGGCGCAACCGACTTTATCTCTTACAAGAACGGCCCCATCGACGAGCAGGTCATGGGGCTCACCGGAGGCAAGGGCGTCGACCGTGTCTGCATCGCCGGCGGCGGCGTCGAGACCTTCGAACCCGCCATCAAATGCCTCAAGGCCGGCGGCAAGATCGGCAATGTCAACTACCTCGGCGGCGGCGACTACGTCACCATCCCGCGCGTCGAGTGGGGCGTCGGCATGGGCCACAAGGACATCCGGGGCGGCCTCATGCCCGGCGGACGCCTGCGCATGGAGAAGCTCTCCAGCCTTGTCGCAGCTGGCAAGCTCGACCTGCATCCCGAGGTCACCCACCTCTTCCACGGATGGGAGCACCTCGAGGAGGCCCTGTTCCTCATGAGGGATAAGCCCGCCGACCTTATCAAGCCGGTCGTCGTCATCGACTAGCCGCTTTGCTCGCATAAGGGCCACCGCCGATGCGGTGGCCCTTTTCTGTTGACAAGCCCCGTGTCCGGAGTGACTCATGAACATACTCGTCGTCTCGGGCTTCCTCGGTGCGGGGAAGACCACCTTCATCCAAGAGCTCATACGCCGCACCGGCAAAGATGCCGTGATCTACGAGAACGAGTACGGCGAGGCCGACATCGACGCACGGCGCTTGCGGGCCGATTCCGATCTCAAAGTCTGGGAATCTGTCGAGAACTGCATCTGCTGCTCAGGAAAGCAGGACTTCGCCACATCGGTCCTCACCATCTCGAACACCCTCGATCCCGAATACCTCATCGTGGAACCCACGGGAGTGGCGCGGCTCGGCAGCGTGATCGAGAATCTAGGCCATGTAGCATGGGAGCGCATCGCCCTGCTCGCCCCGGTGGCCATAGTCGACGGACTCTCCTGGGAGGAACAGCGCCGCCGCTTCCCCGAGATCTTCGATGATCAGATAAGAAACGCGGCGTCCGTCGTGATCTCCAAGCTCGGAACGGCCGATGGCGCAGCGCCCATCGCGGCTTTGGTGAAAGAGCTCAACCCTGCTGCAGAGCTGATCGCGGCTCCTTATGACACCTTGGAGGACGCATGGTGGCTCTCCCTGCTTTCGCGCGGCCTTCCCAGCGGCACAGCACCCGTCGCCGGGGATGACGCCCCTGCGGACATCGATGTGGAGGCCATGGCGCTCGACCATGCCGCGCTGCCCACACCGAGCCATCTGTTCTGGATGCTGGATGCCCTGTCTGCAGGGGTGTTCGGCCGCATGGACCGTGCGAAAGGAACGCTTCCCTGCGGCAACCTCTGGCTGCGCTTCGACCTTGTCGAGCGGATGTGGGCCGTCACAGAAGGAGATGAAGCCGACGGGGCGCGCTGCACCTTCATAGGCCATGGCCTCTACCGTAACGGCTTGCGCGAGGTATTCGTCCCCGCGCTCTGGCGCGATGAGGCCGAGATCCGCCATCATCA
>JAWRJQ010000049.1:0-10730 GCA_040307385.1 Atopobiaceae bacterium | reverse complement strand
AATCGCCGGGACTGCGCGCGTGCATCGCTGACCAGCAGAAAATCCCAAAGCGCATGCAGGGCCATCAAGAGGACGATGCTCTGCGTGCGCTCGTACATCAGGGCGAAATAGAGGCCGGCAATGAAGGTGAGGGCAAGCTGCACCAGCACAGCCTGCACGCCCGCGCCCGCAAAGATGTTCACCGCATGGAGGAGGCTGAACATCAAGGCTGCGATCAGCAGCGGCTTATTGGAATCCTGCCCGCCATACTCCCGGCGAAGCCCCACATACAGGACCCGACGAAACATCGTCTCCTCGGCGATTCCCACCAGAACCGTCGTTGCGAGCGGGATCAGGAACGCCGCCGTCAACGTCCCGTTTGTCGCCAGGTAATACAGGGACATGCCTACGAGAGGCACGAAGCAGATAAGGAAGAGGGGCAGCCTCCTGCTCCCTCCCATGATGGGCGAAGCCGATTCCTGCCAGCGTGCAGGCAGGCAAGCGAGCCCACGGCCAAAAGGGCCAGGAAGGGCAGCATCGCCTTGGCGTACCCATCCCCCGTATAGCTTGCGTGGAAGTATCGGTAGACGATGTGGTTCGACACCCCCATCACGGCGACGTATACGATCGCGCACGCCAGCACGAAGGGTGGTCCTTTCGAGTTTTTCACGTTGTTGCACTCCTTTCCATTCGATAAGGACGGGCACGGCGCCCGCGGGGAGGCCGCGCCCGCCACTGCGTCTAGGACAGCTTATCCTGCTGCAGCGCCGTGTCGATCTGCGCCTGCAGAAGCTCCATGACAGCGGGATTGTCGATTCCGCCGAGCACCGGCTCGCCCACGACGTTGCCGTTGCGGTCAACCACGAAGGTGATCGGATACCCGGCGAAGCCGTGGGTGAGGTTGGCCAGGTCGCTCCCCGTCTCGACCCACACGTTCTGGTAGCGTGCGGACTTCTTCTCGAGGATGCCCTTCGCCTCGGCGATGGCCTTCTCGTCACCGCCGAAGGTATCGGTGTTGAATCCGATAACGGCGCCGCCCTGCCCTTGCAGCGTCTGATTCAGCTCATCGAGCTTATCGAGCTCGGCAACGCAGGCCTGGCAGCTGCTGAACCAGAAGTTGACGACGGTCACGGCGTTGTTCGCGAACAGGCCGCTATCGACCTTCTTCCCGTCCAGATCCCGGCCCGCGAAGGCGGGGAAGGCTTTCTGGGACGTGTCCCGCGCCCCGATGCTGCGCGCAAGCTCCTCATCTAGGACGGCGAGCTCGTCTTCCAGCTTCTTGATCTGCTCGATGTCCTTCTTGAGCGCCTGCAACTCCTCCTCCGAGAAGAGGTCCCGGTTGGCATCGAGCGCTTCGGAAAGATACTGGCTGTACACCTTTCCATCGTAGATGAGGTTGGGCTGGGTATCCATCTTCTCGATGAGCCGGTTCCAAAGCTCCGCATTGCCTTCCAGAACAGCGTTTATCTCCGCGATCTTCTCCTCGATCTTCTTGTCCAGCTCCCCGCTGGCATCCGGTGACGTCGCATTCGCCGGTGCGTCATTCGAGCTTGCCGCATCTTGCGCATCGGTCGAGGGCGCCGCACCCTTCGCGCCGCAGGCGCCCAGAGGGAGCAGAAGGGCCATAGCCAGGAAAACGCCTATCCATTTTTTCATATCTCGTTTCCTCCATTCGTATAGGTATTGCATACGTGCTATTCGTTTCTAGCGCTGCATTGCCGTCTGGCATCCACTCCTTTCGAGCCGAATCCATAGCGGAAGCGGATCGCCTCTTTGGGGCAGGCGCTGATGCACATGCCGCAGCGGATGCATTCGCTGTGGTTGGGCGCCTTCGTCACATCCACATCCATCTTGCACGCCTTCGCGCAGCGGCCGCAGGAAACGCACCGGAGGGGATCGACCTGCAGCTGCAGAAGCGACACCTTGTTGAACAGGGCATACAGAGCCCCGAGCGGGCAGATCCACTTGCAGAAGGGACGGAAGAACACGACGCTCGCGATGATGATGGCCACGAGGATCGTCAGCTTCAGATTGAACAGCGAGCCCAGCGCCGCCCGGATGCCGCTGTTCGCAAGGGCGAGCGGCAGCGCACCCTCGAGCACCCCTTGCGGGCAGATGTACTTGCAGAAGTACGGGCTCCCCATGCCGAGGTCGTTCGTGAGAAGAACGGGCAGCAGAAGCACCGCGACCAGCAAAACGGCATACTTCACGTAGCGCAGCGGCTTGAGCCTCTTCGTCGAGAGCTTCTTCGTCGGCAGCTTGTGCGCAAGCTCCTGGAACCACCCGAACGGGCAGAGAAAGCCGCAGATGAATCGCCCGAGCAGCACCCCGAACAGAATCAGGATGCCCGTGATGTAGTAGGCGAAGCGGAAGTGCGACGAGCCGATGGACGCCTGCAACGCGCCGATAGGGCAGCTCGCGGAAGCCCCTGGACAGGAATAGCAGTTGAGCCCCGGAACGCACACGGCCTTCCCCGCACCCTGGTAGATCTCTCCCCGGAAGAAATTGGGAAGGTGGATGTTGCTCATGAGCGTTGCTCCAGCCTGGACGAATCCCCGGAAGCGTGCAAGCGCAGAAGAGACGGTTCGCTTACCCAATGCCAACACACTCCAGACATATCTTGATCGCCTTCGCAAGCACCTCCGCCATCTCACCACGCAGGATTCCCAAGGCGATGAACAGACCGCCTGTGGCAAGCAGGATCACCTGCGCACCCGCTTTCCTTCTCGAAACCATGACCCACATCCTTTCTCCGTCTCTGCGGCAATGATGCTCGCCCGCAGATAAAATCTCCGTTAAGCCGCCGAGTTAACGCCGATTTTATAGGGGCTTGCTATGCTGTACGTCAGTACGCGAGCAAAGAAAAGGAGATGGAACGTGCGGATTTTAGTTGTGGAGGATGAGGGGGCACTGTGCGATATGGTGGCAACGAGCCTGAGACAGGCAGGCTATGAAGTGGATGCCTGCCTTGATGGGGACGCAGCGAGCGATTACCTGGTCTCGGAAAGCTACGACTTGGTTGTGCTCGACCTGAACCTGCCGGGAAGGGATGGGATGGAGCTTCTGAGCGACCTGCGTTCCCACGACACGGAGACCAAAGTGCTGATCCTCTCCGCGAGAAACGCGATCAAGGATCGGGTGAGAGGCCTGGACGCCGGAGCGAACGACTACCTCCCCAAGCCGTTCCATCTCGACGAGCTCGAGGCGCGCGTCCGCAACCTCTTGCGGCGACGGTTCGTCCAGCAGGACGTTTGCCTCGTCTGCGGGGAGATCGCTTTCGATACGAAAAGCCGCATTGCAAGCGTCAAGGGCAAGAAAGTCTCGCTGACCAGGAAAGAGACGGGCGTCTTGGAGTACCTGCTGCTCAACCAAGGGCGCCCCGTCAGCCAGGAAGAGCTTATCGAGCATGTGTGGGATGCGAGCGTGGACAGGTTCAGCAATTCGATCCGCGTGCACATGTCCTCCCTGCGCAAGAAGCTCAAGGCAGCGCTCGGACACGACCCGATCCTAAACCGGATCGGGGAAGGGTACGTGATGGGAGGCGATCCGCGATGAAGCGGCTCTCCTTCCAGTTGAGAATCACGCTGATGACGGCGCTCCTGATCGCCGCGACCTGCACCATGCTGAACCTCCTGCTCTATCGCTCCGGATCCTATCACATCGATGCTTTGGGCGAGTACGTGGTGGAGTACAGCGATGTTGGCGGAGATAGCGGCGCGGGCGGCATCCCGGACGTGGACGATGCCATCGTCATCGACATGACGCAAGAGGAGTTTGACCGGTTCTATGAGAGCTTCTTCAGCGAGCTGGCGCAGACGAAGTCCGGCTTTGCCGCGAACGGATGGGCCCTGACGATCGCGGTGACGCTTGCCGGCAGTGTGATCGCCTACTTTGTCAGCGGGTTTTCCCTCAAGCCACTGCATGACTTCTCCGCCCAGGCCGAGCAGATACAGGCGAAGAACCTGACGGAGATCAAGCTGGCCGAAGACACGATTCCGGAATTCCGGGCACTCAGCCGATCCATCAACCGCATGCTGGAGCGCCTGTCGGAGGCCTTCGACGCGCAGGGCCAGTTTGCGGGAAACGCCGCGCATGAGCTGCGCACGCCGCTTGCCCTCATGCAGGCGCGGCTTGATCTGTGGCAACGGGACCCAGCAGCCGGCGGAGAAGGCGCCGCAGCCCTTCTCGCGGAACAGGTGGAGCGGATGTCGGACATGGTCAAAACCCTTCTTGCCATGAGCGAGCTGGAAGAGGTCCCGCGCGAGGGGATCGTCGAGCTCGGACCGCTCATCGAGGAGGTTCTGGCCGATCTGGAGCCGCTTGCAGACAGCCGGGACGTGGAGCTTGTGCAAGAGGGATCGCCGGAGCGCGTGACGGGAAGCGACCTGCTGCTGTATCGGCTCCTGTTCAACCTCGTGGAGAACGGCATCAAGTACAACGTGCCGGGCGGCAGGGTCACCGTCTCGGTTGCCGCCGAGGACGATGCGGCGACGATCTGCGTCGCCGATACGGGACGGGGCATCCCGAAGGAAGCCCAGAAGAGCATCTTCCAGCCGTTTTATCGCGTGGACAAGTCCCGCAGCCGGAGCATGGGGGGCGTCGGCCTCGGTCTCGCGCTCGCCTGGGAGGTGGTGCGGCTCCATGGGGGCAGCCTGCAGGTTGAGGAGAGCTCCGAGTCTGGAACGGTGTTCGCCGTGCGCCTGCCTTCACGCCTCTAGATGCATGCCATCGTTGCCGGTATACTTGGGCAAAGCTCTCGGATGACACCCCGGGAAGCGCTTTGGGAAGGAGAGCCCGTGAAGGTAGAGGATATTCCGTTTCAGCTCAAAGACGGCCGGGCGGCTGTGCTTAGAAGCCTGCGCGATGAGGATGCCGAAGACCTGCTGGAGCACCTGAAGGCTGCAGTTCGGGAGACATCCTTCCTGCTCAGCGAGCCGGAAGAGTGCGACAGCTTGACGATCGAGGACGAGAAGGGGCTGATCGCCCGTAAGCATGATGCGGAGAACGAGGCCATGATGGCCTGCATGGTCGACGGCAGGATTGCCGGTACGTGCGACATCGCCTTCAAGGGCATGATGAAGACGCGGCATCGGGCGGAGGTGGCGCTTGCCGTCCGCAGCGAGTTCTGGGGGCAGGGCATCGGATCGAGGATGCTGCGCGAGATGATCCGCATAGCTGAGGAACGGGAAGGAATCCTCCAAGTGGAGCTGGAATTCATCGAGGGGAACGCCAGGGGGCGCTCGCTTTACGAAAGGCTGGGATTCAAGATCGCAAGCGTCCAGCCCAATGCCATTCGATCGAAGGACGGCACCCTGCTCAACGTGTACCTGATGATCAAAGAGCTGGCCCGATAGCCTGTGAGGGACGGGGCGCCCCATGGATATAATGATATCCGAGGATGCATCCGAAAGGTCTCGTGCTGGGAGGCGCCCATGGGCAGGAACCACGAAGTCACAACTCCGCAGCTGCTCCTGGATGAGGCGGGCGATCTGCGCGAGCCCGGCTGGTCCCGCTCCCCCGTGCAGCGCTACGTGCGCTCGATGATCAAGGCGCCCGCGTGGCGCATCAAGGAATGGGACTACTATCTGGTGCTCTCGGATGCCTTTGCGGGCGCGTTCACCATTTCGGACGACGGCTATATCGGCCTGCAGTCCGTCTCGCTGCTGACCTTCGGCGATGCGCCCGCGGAGCATACCGAGACCGTGCTCTGCGCCTTCCCCATGGGCAAGCTCAAGCTCCCTGCAAGCTCGACCGCAGGCGAAACGGCCTACGCCGACAAGCGCCTGCAGATGTCCTTCTCGGTTGAGGAAGGCACGCGCCGCATCCGCTGCAGCTTCGCCGACTTCTGCGACGGCAAGCCGCTCGTCGCGGACATCGCGCTCGCCCAGCCCGCCATGGATTCGCTCGTCATCGCCACGCCATGGGAGAAGCGGCGCCATTTTTACTACAACCAGAAGATCAACTGCATGCGGGCCTCCGGTTTCATCGAGTTCGACGGCACACGCTACGAGTTCGATCCCGCGACGGACTTCGGCACGCTCGACTGGGGACGCGGGGTCTGGACCTATGACAACACGTGGTTCTGGGGTTCGGGCAACGCCGACCTGGACGGACATGCCTTCGGCTTCAACATAGGCTATGGCTTCGGCGATACGGCCGCTGCCAGCGAGAACGTCGTCTTCTACGACGGGGTTGCCCACAAGCTGGACGATGTGGCCTTCAACATCCCTGCGGGCAGCTACACCGACCCATGGACGTTCTCCTCGTCGGACGGCCGTTTCGAGATGGATTTCGCGCCCGTGCTCGACCGCGCAGCACATCTCGACTACAAGCTCATCGTCTCCGACCAGCACCAGGTCTTCGGCCGCATGAGCGGTGTCGCGATCCTCGACGATGGCACCGAGCTTCGTATCAAGGATGTGATGTGCTTTGCCGAGAAGGTCCATAACCGCTACTAGAACGGATGCCGAGATGATCGACGCACGCGCATATCGGGGCGGGCTGATCGCCCGCGAGCGTCTCCGCAGGGGATGGAGCCAGGCGGGCCTCGCACGGGGCATCTGCTCGGTCTCGTATCTCTCGAAGATCGAGGCGGGCAAAGCCGATGCCTCGGACGAGATCGTCCGCGCCCTGCTTGCCAAACTCGGTTTGCGGGCAGACGACGCCCTCGCGCAAGAGGCGGCAGAGCTCGCGGAAGCGGCGTACGAGGCACTCTTCGCGGGAGATGACGAGGGCCTCCGCGACCTTGTGGGAGATACAGATACCGCAGCCTGGCGCGCAACGGCATCGGGCCCCGATCTGCTCATGCTGAAGGCGCTCGCCCTGCGCAAGCCGCCCGAGGACGACCTGGCCCCCAAGGATTGCCAGGTGGGGTGCCAACGCGCCCTGCTTTCGGTGCTGCAGGGCGATTATCCTGCTGCAATCGGCCATCTCCCCTGCGCGTACACGTACCTGGAAGCGGGCATCAACGCCTTTGTGAAGGGGAGCTATGCGCCTGCCGTGGAGTACTTGCAGACGGCATACGAGCTAGCCGCCCGCGACGGCTTTGCGCGCATCATGCTGCACGCCAAGCTGTATCTGGGCAATTGCTGCTGCAACCAGCTCGATACGGCAGGCACGGAGAAGCACTACCGCGTGGCCGGCCGGCTTGCCCGCGCGCTCGGCGATGCGGGCGCGCTCGAGCATATCGCCTACAACACGGCATCCGGGCAGATCGAGACGGGCAGCTACGAGGAGGCGTACCGCTATTTTTCCCAGGTTGCGGATCCGGGAAAGCTCGCCCTCCACAAGCTGGCGATCTGCTGCGAGAAGACCGGGAGGGCCGAGGAGGCCATCTTCGCGCTCGACCGCGCGGCGGCGCTTGCGGATGACAGCCCTGATACGCCTCTGGTGGACCGCCTCTGCGACCTCGTGCGCTATCGCCTCGAGCATGCGGATTATCTTACGCATGCCGCATATGGCGACCTGCTCCTCTCCTGCTATGAGATGTGCGTTGCGGAGCTTCCCATGGGCTATGCCGCATTCCACTTGCCCTGGATGATCGAGTGGTACCGCGCGAACCGGCACTACCGCAAGGCCTACGAGCTGCTTGCCAACTTTCCTTTCAAGTATCCTTTAACCGGGCTTTAACCCTACGATATGCAGGCGATTTTCCCAATACAAGGGGATTTTCTTGATTGAGCTGCTCTCCGATACTTGAATCGGAGGTGGTTTCATGGAAACGAGGCTGTGGACGAGGAATTTCATCTTGGTGACGGTGGCATCCACCTTGGGTTCTGCCGGCGCGATTGCGGGCGGGTTCGCGCTATCCTTCCTCGTCTTCGACGAGACGGGCTCGACGCTCGCCTCGGCCCTGATCGTTGCCATCCAGCTCGTCCCCTATATCATCCTGCCGCTGGTCGTGGCCCCGCTGATGGACCGCCTGCCCCGGAAGGCCTTCCTCGTGGGCGGCGATATCGCCAATGGCCTGGTGTATCTGGCCCTGGGCCTCTGGCTCGTCTTCATGGGCTTCTCCTATGTGGGCTATCTTGCCATCTCGGTGCTGCTGGCATGCCTCGGCTCGATCGACGAGCTCGCGTTCACGAGCATCTACCCCGAGATCATCCCCCAAGGAGCCGAGCAGAAAGGCTATTCCGTCTCGTCGATGCTCTACCCCGTGCTCAAGGTCATCATGATGCCCGCCGCCGCTGTGATGCTCGATACTATCGGAGTGCCCATGCTTTTGATGGGCCAAGGGGCGCTCTCGCTTCTGGCGGCGCTCACCGAGAGCTTCATCTCGGTCAAGGAGCGCGGTCGCGAGACGCGAGAGAAGTACGGCTTCGAGGCATGGCGCTTCGACATCCGCGAGGCAGCCGCCTACCTGAAGCACGAGCAGGGCCTGCTCTCCCTGTTCTCGTATATGGCCGTCACGAACGGCGTGGCGGTGGGATATGCCCCCATCCTCATCGCGTTCTTCAGAACGGCTCCCGGTTTCACGGCGGCGATGTACTCGCTCTTCTCCGTGGCCGAATTCGCAGGCAGAACGCTTGGCAGCGCGCTGCAATATCGCGTGAGCATCCCCAAGAAGCGCCGCTTTCCGCTTGTGTTCTTCGTCTACCAGCTCTATGAGACCATGGATATGCTGCTTCTCTGGCTGCCCTATCCGTTCATGCTGGTGAACCGCGGCCTGTGCGGCTTCTTCGGCGCCAACAGCGCGATCCTGCGCAGCGCCGCCGTCCAGCGCTACATTCCCGAGCAGCTGAGATCGCGCGTGAACGCCGCCAGCGGGGTGATGCTCACCGCCGCGGAGTCGCTGCTCACGCTGGCTGTCGGGGCGCTGGGAGAGCTGATGGACTACCGGATATGCCTGACTGCGTGCGGAGCGGTTGCCATGTGCGCCTGCTGGATCCTGATATGGGGAAAGCGCCGTGCCGTCCGGGCCGTCTTCGAAGCGGAAGGCACGGCAGCGGCATAAAGCCGTGGTACCAGATCGCCCTATTCCAAGGATTCGGGCCCCCAAATGGCCCTGCTCCTTGGACTAAGCCCTTCTCGCGGCTCGAATCCTTGGAATAGGGCCGTTTGGTACCACGGGGTTCCCGGCATCCGCTCGGCAGATCTTTCCACACCTCGCGTCTGCCCGCAGGTGCGTGTCGCACGGGCACAGTATATAGGGATTGCGGGATCCTCGCATGGGACGGTAGGCATCCCATCCCTCAAACCCCCTCGAAAATCAAAGTTATGCACAATGCAATGGAGGCCTATCCGGTAGTGTGCCGATTGTCGGTGTCACGACTCCGTTTGGGAGGCGCGGGCTTCAGCCCGCCCGAGCAAACGGAGCATCACCCGGAACCGGTTCCATTCTGCACCGGCATCAGGCGACCCTCCCCGGCCTCCCCTCTATGGCCGCCGCGACGCACATCCTCGCCTTCTCGACGATCTCCTCCGGGATGGGGGCGGTGTCGGGCCCCGACCTGCAGGCATCCTTGAGGGAGGCGGCGTCGATGGAGCTCATCTCGAGCCACTCCTCGTTGACGTCCACGAGCACCGAGCCCACGAGGCGCATCATCGACTCGGCGGACGGGAACACGCCCACCACCTTGGTCCGGCGCTCTATCTCCGCGTCGGCGCGCTCCTGGACGTCGTTGGCGCGCAGCCTGATATGGTGCTCGCAGGGGAAGCCGAGGCAGGCCGGCGCGTCGGCCTCCGCGTCCTCCAGGAGCTCCCCGGCGCGCGGCTCGATCTCGGCGATCCTCTGCGGCGCCCCGGAACACCTCGGCTGCGGCCTGCACGAGGCCCCCGTGGCCGTCGGAGACCACGCATCTGACGCCCGCCACGCCGCGCTTGCGCAGCCCGCGCAGGAACGCCTTCCACGACACGGCCGACTCGGTGTCGACGATGCCGGGGCCCGCGAACCGGAGCGAGCCGTCCTCGCCGCACGCGATGGCGGTGACGACGCCCTTGGACTGCACGCGGCCCCCGTCGCGGCAGCTCAGGTACGTGGCGTCGAGCCACGGGTACGGGAAGGGCATGCCGTCGAGGCGCCGGGCGTTGAGCGCCGCCACCTCCTCGTCCAGGCCGGCCGTCATGCGCGAGATGCGCGAGGGGCTGAGGGAGCCGAGCCCGAGCGCGTCGGCGGCCTTGGCGCGGTCGACGCGCGAATAGGGCCTGACCAGCTCGTCGGGGAAGTAGCTCCCCTCGCGCAGCTTCGGTATCCCCATCGTTATCTCGCCGAGCGCCGTGACGAGCTTGCGCTCGCGGTAGCCGTTGCGCCGGTTCCCCTCGCCGCACAGCTCGTCGGCCTGCCAGCCCATTATCCGGTTGGCCATGCGCTCCAGCTCGCGCCTCATCATCTCGTTCAGGCCGATCGTGCCGTCCTCCCTGAACGGCAGGTCCCGCATCGCTTCCTTTTCCTGTAAAGTGCCCATGGCGGCCGTTGCCTTTCTCTCGAATCCCACATTCCGCAAAATGCGATTCTAGGCAATGGCCGCTATCCGTTCGAAGCGGCCCGTGACACCACCATTCGGCACACGATCCCCTTGCCGGGGCGTTTCAGGGCGACGGTGCCGCACCGCGCTCGCAGTTCGGAAACGCCTGGTGGCTCAACGACACCTTGAGCGGCATCAAGCGCCAGCTCACCATCTATGCCGAGCAGGGGCTTCCGACGAGGCCTGCGCTGCCGGCGCCGAATTCATCGTAAGCCCGGGGTTCGACGAGGATGTGGTCCGAGCCTGCATCGATCGCAGGGCTCCCGTCTTCCCCGCCGCCCAATACGG
>JAWRJQ010000048.1:0-10513 GCA_040307385.1 Atopobiaceae bacterium | reverse complement strand
TCTTCCCAACCCCCGACAACGCCGCGCTAGCCTACGCTCCTATGTATATTCTGCAGAGAACCGCCTCGAGCACAACGGGGCGGCTTTCTGCCAAAAGGCCGTCCTGCCTGCTCCGCGCGCCCGCACCCGAAAGCTATCCGTACGTGCGCGGTCAGCTATCCGACAAGACGCTGCGCTAGCATCTGCGCCAAAGAAATGCGTGGAAAGGCGGGAGATGGGCGATTGTGCTGCAAACGGGCCATGCCTATGCTACAGTATTGAACCGCTACCTTTCCTGCTTCGGGCGCAAACCTTCACGCCCCGAAGCCATCAGCCCAGAGGAGGTGAACCACATGAAGGCTTATGAACTGCTGTACTTTGTCGATCCGTCATCCGATGAGGAGACGCGCGCGGGCGTTATGAAGCGCATCGACGTCGCTATTGCTTCCGAGGGCGGCACGGTCGACAGCGTCGAGGACTGGGGCAAGCGCAAGCTCGCCTTCGAAGTCGACCATCTCACCGATGGCGACTACACCCTCATCAACTTCCACGCAGATCCTACGCAGATCGCAGAGCTCGATCGAGTCCTGCGCATCAACGATGCCGTGAAGCGCCACATGATCGTGCGCCGTAACGAGGACCAGTAAAGGAAGCAGCGGACCTTCATCCGCACAAGGTGGGCATCGAGCCCGCTCAGAGAGGCAGTGATTTCAAGTGAGCATCAATCGCGTCAACATTTCCGGCAACCTCACCCGCGACCCCGAGATGCGCCAAACCGCTGGCGGAACGCAGATCCTGCAGTTCGGCGTCGCCGTGAACGATCGCCGTCGCAACCCGCAGACGGGCGAATGGGAGGACACCCCCAATTTCGTCGACTGCGTCGTGTTCGGCGCGCGTGCTGAACCGCTTTCGCGCTTCCTCTCCAAAGGCACCAAGGTCGCCATCGAGGGAAAGCTCCGTTACAGCTCTTGGGAGACCAAAGACGGCCAGCGCAGGAGCAAGCTCGAGGTTGTCGTGGACGATCTCGAGTTCTTCTCGCAGCGCTCCGGCCAGGACGGCGGCTATCAGGGCCAGAATGCCGGCTATCAAGGCGGCGGCTATCAGGGTGCCGGGCAGCAAGGCTCCGGCTACCAGCAGGCCCCCGCGCCCGGCTATTCTGCTCCCAGCTACGCAGCACCTGCGGCTCCCGCTCCCTCTGCGCCCGCGCCTGTCGCCACGCCGCCCTCCAGCGACGTGTACGACGAGGACATTCCGTTCTAACGAATCGGGCGACTCCCGTCGCCGAATGAAAGGCAATTGACATGGCTCAGCAAAAGCAAGATTTTACGCGTCAGCTGCGTCGTAAGTACTGCCAGTTCTGCAAGGAGGGCACGGACTTCATCGATTACAAGGACGTCCAGCTTCTCCGCAAGTATATGACCGATCGCGGCAAGATCAAGCCGCGTCGCGTCACTGGCGCTTGCACGCAGCATCAGCACGACATCGCACTCGCCATCAAGCGTGCGCGCGAGATGGCGCTGCTGCCCTACACCGTGACGGTCGTCTCCAGTCGCGGCGGCCGCAACCGCGGCTAGAAGCACCGCTCGAGAAAGACCGCGGAAGCACCGTGAGCGATCAGGCAGACAATACCAGGGTTCCCGAGCCGCCCCGCACCCCGGGCGAGAGCGCGAACCGCCCCGAGAACGCCGTGCCCGAAGGCATGGTCGTGTTCTCGCCCCGAGGAGGCGGCTCCGAGCCGCTCTCGATGGGGAAGGCGGTTGCGTGGTGCGTGGCCGCAGGCGCATGCGCGGGCATCATGCCCCTCATCGCACCGCTCTTCGTGGGCCTCGGCTATGCGGTTCTGGCGGGGGCCGGAGGCATGCGCGAGCGCGTGCTCGCCGCTGCATGCTGCGTCATCCCCGCCGTGCTCATCGCCCTGCTCCTGCAGTTTGCGGGCGTCGTGGACGCTCTTATCGCCTGCATCGTGGGCGTGGTGGGTTCGCATCTCTACCTGAGGGGCAAGCTCACGCCCGGAACCGCCTGCATCAGCGTCGCCCTCGTGGCCGCGCTGTTCTTTGCGTTCTCCGAGGCCGCCGCCCGGCTTGCGGGCACGACGCTCGCCGACCAGTTCGCTCTGGCGATAGACGCCTACCTGGACGGCCTGAAAGGACTTTCCATCGATGCCGATCTCCAGGTTGCGCGGGTACGCACCCTCATCGACGCTATCTGGCCTACGGCCTTCGTCATGATCGTCTTCATCGGCTTCGTGCCTTCGATCATGGGTGCGAAGATCGGCGCGCGCAGGCAGGGCATCGACGTGGGGAGAGACGAACCCTTCGAGCTGTTCGACCTGCCCCTGTGGGTGGTCGGAGCCCTCATCGCCTCCATCGCGATCCTGGCTCTCCGCACGGTGTTTCCTGCCTATGCGCACCAGCTTCTGATGGTGGGCGCCACGCTCCTCGTCTCGCTGCGTCTGGCGTTCGCCATGCAGGGCGGCGCGGTTCTTTCCTGGTTCAAGCGCACGCGGGGGTGGCGCGGCCTGTTCGGCGCCGTCATCACCGTGGTTGCGCTCTATCTCGAGTTGAACCTGTTCGTTTTAACCATCGTCGGAATTCTGGACATCTGGATGAACATGCGCCGCCTCAACCGCGGCGGGCGCGTCACCGTTCAGACGCCCGACGATCGAAGCTAGAAAAGGAGTTCCCATGAAAGTCATTCTGCTGGGCGAGCTCCGGGGCAAGGGCGGCGAAGGCGATGTCGTCGACGTCGCGCAGGGTTATGCGGAGAACTACCTGTTCCCCCGCAGGCTCGCGCTCCCTGCTACTCCGGGCAACATCAAGCAGCTCGAAGAGCGTCGCCACAACATCGAGCGACGCGAGGAGAAGCGCATCTCCGACGCCAACGCCGTCAAGGAGGCCCTCGAGGGCAAGACCGTCACGATCGAGGCGCGCGTGGGCGAGGAGAACCAGCTCTTCGGCTCCGTCACCTCCGCCATGATCGCCGACGCCATCGTGAGCCAGCTCGGCGTCGAGATCGACCGCAAGCGCATCTCCCGCGAGGGCAGCATCAAGCGCGCGGGCGTCCACGAGATCGAAATCGGCCTGTATCGCGACATCAACGCCAAGGTCGCCATCTCCGTCGTTCCCGAGGGAGGGGCACCCGCCGTCGCCGCCGAGGATGCCGCTGCGGATGCCGCCGAAGAGGCCGTCGAGGAGGCTGCTGCAGAGGTTGTCGAAGAGGCAGCTGAGTAGCGGAGCGCGCCGCGCGCCATGCAATCCGATTACCTGCTGTTTTCAACATAAAACGCAGGTCAACGGCTTGGATGAAACGTTCTTCCACGCATGTCCGATGAGTTGCGCAAAGCCCCCGTCCCCCATCAGGGACGGGAGGCTTTTTTCATTGAAATGAATCTGACAAGGCGTTTACCTGCAAAAACAGGTGTTCCGTTGAATAAAGGTCCGGCATGCTTTTGGATTCATCTGACCACGGGTGAATAAAATGATCGAAAGGATCGATTGTCGAAAACTCCGCTCACAGATTTCTCGGAAAATTGTTGAAAACGTTGAAAAGTAGTAAATGCGCAGTAAGCACCCGAAGAAAATCGACAATAGCTGTTGAAGAGAGCACGGCGCCCCATTTCTGCGCCCAAGGCCATCCGAAAATAGGGTAGTATTCGCTCACGCTCCGCAAAACCCATCCCCGACAGGAGGGCGCATGCCCCATTCGTTCGACGACGTCAATCTTGCTCACGCGCCCATCGCCCGCGCCGATCGCCCCATGCCGCAGAACCTCGAGGCGGAGCAGGCGCTGCTCTCCGCCATGATCTGGAATCAGGAGGCCCTGCAGGAATGCCTGATCGAGCTCACTCCCGAGGATTTCTACAACCCCGCAAACCGCATCATCTTCAGTGCCGTCAAGCGCATGTTCGACGAGGGCAAGCCCATCGACATGATCACCCTGGCCGACGTGCTCAAAAGCGAGGGCAACCTCGAGAAGGCCGGCGGCCCCGAGCACCTTGTGGGCCTGGGCGAGAGCTACGTGCTCGACGCCTGGCGCAACCACATCGAGCTGCTGCGCCGCGACTCCGTTCTGCGCGCCATGATCAAAACCTCCGCGAGCATCTCCGCGCTCGCCTACAACGCGCCCGAAGACATCAAGGAGGTCGTGGGGCGTGCCGAGCAGATGCTCTTCGAAGTGACGAGCCGGTCGGTCCGCGCAAGCTACGAGGGCCTCGACACCATCATGTCCGATTACTTCGTGTCCCTCGAGGAGATGAGCAAGAACAAGGGCATGCGCCAGGGCATCTACACCGGCTTCTCCGAGATCGATCGGTGCCTTCTGGGCATGCGCGGCGGCCAGATGATCGTCATCGGCGCACGCCCCGGCGTGGGCAAGACGTCGTTCGCGCTCAACATCGCCGTCAACGCGGCGAAAGCAGGTGCGTCGATCGCGTTCTTCTCGATGGAGATGAGCAAGGTCGAGATCGCGCAGCGCCTCTTGGCCTGCGAGGCCACGGGCGTTCACATGCACGAGATCCGCTCGGGCTTCATCCGCGACGCCAACTGGATCAACATCATCGAGGCAACCGACAGGCTCTCCGAGCTCGACATCACCATCGACGACACCGCAGGCACCACGGTGACCGAGATCCGCGCCAAAGCGCGCCGCATCCTCAACGGCAAGCCGGACGGCCTCATCATCGTCGACTACATGCAGCTGCTCTCGCCGGCAACGGGCCGCCGCTCCGACAGCCGCGCCACCGAGGTCTCCGAGATGAGCCGCGCCATCAAGATCCTCGCCAAAGACCTCGGCGTGCCCGTCATCGCGCTCTCGCAGCTCAACCGCCAGGTGGAGAGCCGCGGCGGCGGCAGGGGAGAAGATTCGCGCGCCAAGCGCCCGCAGCTCGCCGACCTGCGCGAATCGGGCTCCATCGAGCAGGACGCCGACATCGTCCTGCTGCTCGACCGCTCGCTCACGGCTGAGGAGGCCGATCGGCCGAACAGGCCCGATAGGGGCGTGGCCGAGTGCATCATAGCCAAGAACCGCTCGGGTGAGACAGGCATCGTGCCCCTGGCATTCATCGCCGAGGACACCAAGTTCATCCAGCTCGACATGCATCACGAAGGCTAGGCTGCTCCCGGCAGGGCGATGCTGCAACCCGCCGCATCATCTGCAGCTCGTGGTATGTTAGTACTGCCCGTCTGCAGGTTCGCCGAAAGGAAGCGGCGTCCGCAGCAGGTCTCGAGAGCCGAGGCTCCGTGGTGTGGGAGGGTCCGCATGGTTCGGATTGGCATTGTCGACGACGAACAGCGTGCACGCGATCAGATACGGGCGGCGGTAGAACGCTACGGGTCCGAGCACGGCGTCGACCTTCAGGTCGACACGTTCACCTGCGCGGGTTCCTATCTGGCCGATGCCGAGCACGACTACGACATCCTGTTTCTCGACATCGACATGCCGGGCATGTCGGGCATGGAACTCGCCCAGACCATCCGCCTCACCAACAGGAGCATGGTTCTGATATTCTGCACCAACCTCCAGCAGTTCGCGGTCAACGGCTACGAGGTGTCGGCGTTGGGGTTTCTCGTGAAGCCCATCGATTGGTACCCGTTCTGCCTCTATCTCAAGCGTGCGCTCCACGCGGTTGCACGGGAGAGGAGCCTGCGTGCCCAGGGCGGCAAGCGGATTCTCGTGAAGGACGGCTCGACGGCGCACATGGTGGACGTTTCGGATCTCGTGTACGTCGAGGTGCGCAAACACAAGCTCCTGTATCTGGTCGAGGACCGGGCGTCAGGCGGTGAAGCAACGTTTCAAGCGCGCGGGTCGATGCGGGACGCCGCCGCCGAGCTCGTTGCGTTCGGCTTTGCGCGCTGTTCAGCAAGCTACCTCGTCAATCTCAGCCGCGTGACGGCGGTGAGCAGCATGAACGTCCAGCTCGGTGCGAGGTCCGTTCCCATCGGCCGTGCGTTCAAAGACGACTTCAAGTGCGAATTCGCCCGCTATCTCGCCACACGGGAATGGGGGCCGTTGCAGCAATGACCGACTTCCTGTATGCAGGAGAATACGTCATGGGCCTCATGATCGGCGCCTGCCTCTTCGTTCCCTGGCACGAGCGTCGCAGCCGCTTCGCCCTGCGCGCCGTCCTGAGCGGAGCCGTTCTTCTCGGGACGGCCGCGCCGACGTCTGCGTTGGGGGCGCTGCCCTTTGCGGTGGGGGCGACCATCATCGTGCTCACCCTGCTGGCGGCTGTGCTGTTCTGCTTCAGATGCGGCCTCGTCCACGCGGTGTTCTCCATCACGTGCGCCTACGCCGTCCAGCACATAACGAGCAAGTTCGCGTTCATGGTGGCGGTGCTGAGCGGCATGCGTCAGGGTTTGGCCGGCGATCTGGAGATCCTACTGCTTCTGGTCCTAGCGAATGCGGCGGTGTGCCTCATCGTGTATTGCCTGTTCACGCGAAAGTACCTGCGCGACAAAGTGCTCGTGCTCAACAGCGCGCCGACCGTCGTCTTCGGAGCCCTCTTTCTCGCCGCTGCGATCTACCTGAGCTCCGTGGTCGAGGGCGGCCTCGACCGAACGGTTCCGACGTTTTCCGAGGGCTATATCTCCCTCAACCTCTTCTGCATCGTCTTCGCCGTCACGGTGCTGTCGCTCGAGATCACCAACTGCGGGGTCAAGCGCCTGGAGAACGAGAACGTCACGCTTGAGAGCCTGCTGGAGAAAGACAGGGAGCTCTACGAGCGCGCCCGCGCGGACATGGAGAAGATCAACATCAGGTACCACGACCTCAAGCAGCAGTATGCGCGCGTGGGCACCGAGGAACGAGCTGCTCTCGAGGAGGAGATGAGAGGGCTCAACCTGCGCTACTTCACCGGCAACAAGGCGCTCGACATCGTCGTCACCCAAAAGGCCGCCGCCTGCGCAGAGAAGGGCATCCAGCTCATCTGCTCGGCGGATGGCGAGGTGCTGGAGGGGATGAGGAGCTACCACATCTACTCGCTCTTCGGCAACGCCTTGGACAACGCGATAGAATGCCTCGACAATGTTGACGACCGATCCCGGCGCATCATCCGCATCAACGTCGCCCCGGTGGGCGAGATGGCGGTCATCCGCGTCGAGAACTACACGCCGGCGGAGCCCGTGCTCAAGGACGGCGAGCCCGTCACCACGAAAGGCTCCCCCGAGGGCCATGGCTATGGGATGAAGAGCATACGGCAGATCGCCGAGGGCTACCGAGGATCCTCCGAATTCTTCGTGATTGACCATGTGTTCTATCTGGTGGTGACCCTGCCCCTCGCCGAGCTGCGAGGCAGGAACCGGGGCGCTTCCTAGCGGGGGGCCTGTCGATTGGGTCGCTGTTCACGACGGTTATGCAGCTTTTATTGACCGCCCCGCCCCTCGATCAATACCGTGAGACGTACAAGGGCTCTCCGCCGCGTGCCCGCGCGCATGCCCATGCGGCCCCGGGCCGTCTTGCAGGGAATCGAGGGAAGGAAGGTCACATGACAGAGCCGAAGTCGCCTAAGAACATGTCCCGGCGCTACTTTTGCGCAGGGGGAGCAGGGGTGCTGCTCACAAGTCTCGCCGCATCGGCCACTTCGATCGCAACCCAGCAGGAGGGGGAGATCAACCACGCGCTCGGCGTGGGCGACTCAGGCTCGGGGTATGGCGGCACCGAGTTCACCGCTGACGGATCGCTCACCGACCAGGGTTTCAGGAACTACATCGAGGCCGCGTACGAGTTCTGCGAGCGCGAGGAGGAGGAAGGATGCGTCCTGCTCTTCAACAGGGACGGCGCCCTGCCGCTCTCCGAGTCGGAACGCAGCGTCACCGCCTTCGGCCGAGGGAGCGTCGACCCGGTGTTCCGCAGCACGGCGGGCGGCTCTTCGAGCAACCTCGATCTGCAGAAGACGCCCGTCGATGCCCTGCTCGACGCCGGTTTCGAGGTGAACCAGACGCTGGTGGACGCCTACGCGGGCGCCGGCGATCCTCCCCAGCGCTCGGTGAGCAGCGTGGGCGAGTTCAGCCCCTCCGTCATCACGGAGAGCGTGAAGTCGTCCTTCAGCTCCTACGGGGACGTCGCCTTCGTGACCCTGTCCCGCTTCGCAACCGAGGGGCAGGACCTCGCCATGGCAAACGATGCGGGCAAGCGCATGCTGGAGCTCGATGACAGCGAGAAGGCCCTGTTCGAGATCATCCAGGAGTCGGGCGCGTTCAACAAGACGGTCGTCCTGCTCAACTCGGTCTTCGCCCTCGAGCTCGGGTGGCTCGACGAATACGACGTGGATGCCGTGCTCTGGATCGGCAACCCCGGCTTCTACGGCATGCCGGGCGCCGTGCGCGTGCTCACGGGCGAGGTCAACCCGTCCGGCCACACGCAGGTGACGTTTGCGGCCAACTCGCTTTCGGCGCCCTCCGCCGAGAACTTCGGCCTCCACGCATTCGACTACGGCGGACGGCCTCCCCGCGCCCTGGGCGACAGCTTCGTCACCTACAACGAGGGCATCTACGTGGGCTATCGCTACTATGAGACCAGATACGAGGACTGCGTGCTCGATCAGGGCAACGCCGCCTCGCAGGCGGGCGTCAAGGCCTCGTCGGATGCGTGGAGCTATGCGGAGGAGGTCTGCTTCCCCTTCGGGTTCGGCCTCTCGTACACCACGTACGCCTACACGTTGGACGACGTTCAGCACGATGCGGGCACCGACACCTTCACCGCCACCGTCACGGTCGAGAACACCGGCACGGTGGACGGCAAGGCCACCGTCCAACTCTACGCCCAGACCCCGTACACCGACTACGACCGCGCAAACGCCGTCGAGAAGTCTGCGATCCAGCTCGTCGCCTACGACAAGGTGGACGTCAAGGCGGGGGATTCCCAGAGCGTGACCCTTGAGTTCCCGGGGTACCTGCTTGCCTCGTACGACGCCAACGGCGCACAGGGCTACATCCTGGATGCGGGCGACTACTACTTCGCCGTGGGCAACGGGGCGCATGAGGCCCTGAACAACGTCCTCGCGCTCAAGGGCGGAGCCGACGTCGCGGGCAAGCTCGTCGACCACACCGGCGCGCCCGCCGTCACCGATGCGGCGGCTGCGGCGGTGTGGGCATCTCAGAACGCCGACGTCGACACGATGACGTACCGCCAGTCCCCCTACAACGCGGACGTCGAGGTCACCAACGCCTTCGATGCGGATCTCAACGCCTGGGCCGACAGCGATCAGCAGATCGTCTACCTCACGCGCAACGACTGGGAGGGCACCTATCCCGTCACCGTCTCATCGTTGAACGTCAACGACCGGATGTACGACGGTCTCAACATGCAGTTCTACCAGATGTCCGCCAACGCCAAGAAGGCGTCCGACTTCCAGCTCGGCGTGGAGCTCGAGGAGAAGATCAACTTCCTGGACATGAGGGACGTCGAGTTCGACGACCCCAGATGGGACGAGTTCCTCTCCCAGCTCACGCTCGACGACCTGCTCATCAACATGGGCGATTCCAAGGGCATCAAGACGGTCACGGCCGTCAACAAGCCCGGCTGCACCATCGTCGACGGCCCCGAGGGCATGAACGGCCAGTTCAAGTACGCCGACCGCCGCAACTGCACCGGCTGGGCGACGCTTCCCATCGTGGCGGCCAGCTGGAACCCGGAGCTCCAGTACCGGTTCGGCCAGATGTACGGCGAGGATGCGCTCTACGCCTCGATCCCCATCTCCTACGCGCCGGGCGCGAACACCCTTCGCTCCCCGTACTCCGGCCGTACCTCCGAGTACTTCTCGGAAGACCCGATGCTTTCCTACTACGCCACCCGAAACGTCGTCTCGGGCATGCGGTCCAAGGGCCTCATCGGCACGATCAAGCACTTCTTCCTCAACGAGCAGGAGGCGGGCCGTCAGGGCATCGCGACCTTTGCGAACGAGCAGTCAATCCGCGAGCTCTACATCCGCGCGTTCGAGGGCACGCTGGCCGCCGGCGAGTCTCTGGGCGTGATGACCGCCTACAACCGCATCGGCCTCATGTACGCCGCGGCGTCGACGGCCATCCAGCATGTCCTGCGCGACGAGTGGGGATACGGCGGGTTCATCATCGACGACGCCCTCAGCGCGTCCGAGTATTCCTCGGCTCCCGAGATGCTCATGGCCGGTAACAACATCTTCTGCCTCGATACCGCTCGGCCCACCGAGATCGGGCAGTACATCGCCGAGACCAACGACGGAGACATCCTGCAGAAGGTCCTCGACTCCAACCGCTACCTCTACTACGTCATGCTCCGCTCGTCCATGGGAACCCTCTCGGCAGACACCACCGTCTCCGACTCCATGCCATGGTGGAAGGCTGCGCTGTGGGGCGTCAACGGGGTGATCGCGGCGGCGACGGTGGGTGCGCTCGCCCTGTACGGTGCCAGCGTTCGCAAGGAATCAGATGCGTCCAAAGCTGCGGCGGCTCCTGCCGATGACGACAAGAACCGTTCCGAGAAGAACTAGCGGAGGTGGAAAGATGGGATTCGAACGTTTGAAGAGCAGGGGCACCGGCAGCCTGCTGTGCATGGCCGCGGC
>JAWRJQ010000047.1:0-16563 GCA_040307385.1 Atopobiaceae bacterium | reverse complement strand
TCGAGCAGCTCGGCGGAGATGTCGCCGTCGCCGCCGAGGTAGCGGTCGATGGCGCTCGCAGCGTCACGGCCCTGGGCGATGGCGGCGATGACGCTCTTGGTGCCGGTGACCACGTCGCCCGCAGCGAAGATGCCGGGTTCGCTGGTCTGGCATGTGCCATCGGCAACGATATAGGGGCCATGGGTGAGTTCAAGGCCGAAGCCCATGGTATCCTCGGGTTTCTGGCCCACGCCGAAGATGACGTAGTCGGCGGGAAGCGTGAGTTCGCCCCCCTCGACCAGCTCGGTGACCGCGCGATGGTCTTCGTCGAAGTAAAATCTCTCGATCTTGTGGATGGTCATGGAGCCGACCTTGCCGGCGCCATCGTCGTTGATGGATGTGAAGGCGTAGGCGTCGTGCAAGACGACGCCTTCCTCTGCCGCCTCCTCGCGCTCCTCGGGCGTGGAGGTCATGATGTCCTCGGCTTCGAGGCAGGCCACATCGACGCTCTTGGCGCCGAGGCGCACGGCGGTGCGGGCGCAGTCGTAGGCAACATTGCCGCCGCCGAGCACGACCACGCGGCCGCCCTCGACCGGCTGCGGATCGCCCTCGCGCACGGCCTTGAGGAATTCGGTGTTGACGTAGACGTTCTCCAGATCGTGGCCCTTCATGGGAAGGACGTTGCCCTGGAAGGTACCGACGGTGACGAGCACGGCGTCGTAGCCTTGGCCGAGCAGCGCCTTGACATCCTTGACGCGCTCGTTCACGACAAGCTCGATGCGGGGCTCGGGATCGGCGCCCTGGCTGATCTCGAGGATGGTGGCAACCTCGCGGTCGACGATCTCATCGGGCAGGCGGTATGCGGGGATGCCGTAGCGCATCTGGCCGCCCACCTTGGCGTTGGCCTCGAAGACGGTGACCTTATGGCCCTTCTCGGCCAGATAGAGCGCAGCGGTAAGGCCGCCGGGGCCTGCGCCGACGACGGCGACCTTCTTGCCGCTGATCGGCTCATGGCGCACGCGGCTCTTCCACGCGCCCGTGTCGCGTATGGCAGCAGCGTGCTTCAAGCGGCAGATCGAGAGGGGCTCGTAAAGGTGGTTGCGCTTGCATGCGCCCTGGCAATCGTGCGTGCAGATGGCGCCGAGGGTCTCGGGGAACGGTACCTTCTCGCGCACGACCGCAGTGGCCTTCTCCCACTCGCCGGCTTCAATATAGCGCAGGTAGCGGGGAATATCGATACGGGCAGGGCAGCCGCTGCGGCAGGGAACGATGTTGTCCTCGCGGCTGCGGCCCTCTTGCACGAGTCCGACCATATCGAGGATCGAACCCGTGGGACACACCTCAACGCAGGCACCGCAGAAGCGGCAGCCAGCCTCCTCCAGCGAGTTTCCGTTGATGGCAACGCGCATGGAGCCGTCCTCGGCGCGGCGGAATCCGATAGCGCCCACGCCGCGCAGGCCCTCGCAGGCACGCACGCAGCGTCCGCAGCGGATGCAGCGGGTGAACATGTGGGTGATGAGCGGGTTGGAGTCGTCGGTGGGGACGGTACGGCCCTTGCAGCGCCAACGCTGCGGCGAGACTCCCATGTACTGGTACATCGATTGCAGCTCGCACACGCCGTACTTAGGGCAGCCCGTGCAGTCGGCAGGGTGCGTGGCCAAAATGAGCTCCATGGCAAGGCGGCGCAGCTTGTCGGCGCGGTCGCCGTTCGTGGCGACCTTCATCCCATCCCGGGCAAGCGTCTTGCAGGCACGGACGGGATCGTCTGCGCCCTCCACCTCGACCATGCAGAGCCCGCATCCGCCGAGCGGCTCCAGGTCAGGATGGCCGCACAGATGCGGAACGAAGATGCCGGCAGCGAGCGCGGCGTTGAGGACGGACTGGCCCTCAGGCGCCTCGACTTCGCGGCCATCGATCGTCAGCTTCATGTGCCTCCTCTCCTTTCTCGCTGATCAATGCACTGATGTACGGGAAAGCGGGGCCCCTCCCCTGGAGCCCCGCGAACCCGGTCACAGCCTGTTTGCGGCTAATCCCACTCGTCGTCCCCGGCATCCTCGAAGGCGAGCAGGGCGGCGTTCTCGCCGGCGATGCGGCCCGAATTGAGGCAGAAGCCCATGGTATTGCCGGGGATGCAGAAGTTGTACGAGTCGCCGTAGATGGTGCAGACATCGGTGCCCACGCAGTACAGGCCGGGGATGGTCTTGTACTCGTCGGTCATGACCTCGAGCTTGTGGTTGACAAGCACGCCGCCTAGGGTGCCGTAGGCGCCCATGAACTGCTTGCAGCCGTAGAAGGGGCCCTCCTCCAGCGGAATCATGTACTGGCGCTCCTTCTCGAAGAGGCTGTCGAAGCCCTCGGCGCACATCGCGTTGTACTCCTCGACGGCGGCTGCGAGGCCCTCGGCGTCGATGCCGAGCTTCTCGGCGAGCTCCTCGAGGGTATCGGCCTGGGCGATGTAGGGGTTGCCGTCGTCGTCCTTATAGGTCTCGAGGTCGGCGTTCCACTGATCCTCGAAACCCTCGTAGAGATCGTGGGGATGCACGTGGGAGACGATGTCGGGGCCGTATTTCTTCCAGCGCTTGAGCATGTTGGCATCGAAGATGGCAAACCCGACCTTGCCCGGCAGGTGGTTGATCGCGTTGCCGACGAAGGTGGTGTTGAAGACCTCGTCCTCGGGCATGAAACGCTCGCCGAGGCGGTTGCACCAGTAGCACGGCTGGCGGAAGGCGCCCTCAACGTAGAAGTGGTTCATGTTGTCGGGCAGCTGGTACATCATCTCCATGGTGACGGGGGTGCGACCCGCACCGGCCTTATGGCACATGTTGAAGCCGTCGCCGTCCATGCCGGGAATGGCGAAGGAGAAGAGGTTCTTGCCCCAATCGAGGCCGATAAGGTCGTGGATCATCTTGGGGTTGTTGCCAAAGCCGCCGGTGGCGACGATGACGGCCTTGGCAGCGATCTCGATGTCCTCGCCGGCCTTGTCGACGGCGGTGGCGCCGACGACGGCGCCCTCATCGTTGGTGAGAAGGCCGGTGCCAGGCGTCTCGAGCATGAACTCGACACCCAGCTCCTGGGCCTTCTCGGTCATGCGCTTGGTCATGGTGGTGGCGGCACGCGGACCAGGCTCGGAGCCGTCCTCGGGCTGCACGACATGCCAGGTGTACTCGCCGTCGGCGTAGGCCTTGGTGCGCTCGCCGGCACGGAATGCGGGGCGCACGGAGTTGAAGACGACGCCCATGTCCATGAGCCACTGGATGGTATCGCCGGACTTGTCGTAGTAGGCCTTCACCAGCTTTGCGTCGACCTGATAGTGGGTGTAGAACATATGGCGGCGGAAGAGCTCGCCGGACGTGAGGGTAATGCCGGACATCTTCTGCAGGGGGGAGCCCGCCGCACAGGGGCCCATGCCCATGTTGGCGGCACCGCCGGTGTTGGATGCCTTCTCCAAGCAGATGACGCTCGCGCCATTCTCGGCAGCGGAAATTGCGGCCGCAAGGCCCGACAGACCCGCTGCGATGACGACGACATCGGTCTCAAGCTGCTTTGCCATTCGTTCCTCCTTAGATCCTTCTTATCCCATCCGCCCGTGCGGACGGCCATGGTGCCGATTACCACAATCGCACAGATGGGCCCGCGAATCCATGTGTGCCCACCCGAGCATTGACGAAAAAAGCACAGGAGCCCCTGTGCGTTTGAACAGGGGCTCCTGCATCCGTTTACCGGCCGGCTCCGAGGCTCTGGAACGTGGCGAGCCTCTCGTCATCGGAGGGCATGACGGGCGTCAGGTACTCCTTGTAGCCGTTGACGCGGTCCTTGTAGGCCTGCGTGCGCTGGAGCTCGGCGAGGATGCCCTCGTTCTTGCCTATGTCCTCGCCGTGGATCTGCTTGCCGCCCAGCGTGTCGTGGGCACGCTCGCGGCCCTGCGCGTCGTACATGCCGGGGAAGGCGGGCTGGCCGTCCTTGTCGAGGATGACATCGCCGTTCTCGTCGCACAGGTCGCGCTCGGCGTACGCGACGCCCACAGCGCCGTTCTCGTCGAGGTAGATCTTGCCCTGCAAGCCGCACACGCAGCATACGGCACGGTTCTCGCCGGGATAGATGTAGAAGTCGTTGCAGTTGCAGTGCGGGCAGACGCCCTCCTTGCCCTGGTATGCGGCGTGCTCGGGATCCTTGGCGGCGGCGGCCAGGTTGAGGCCGATCTGATGCGCGCGGGCGATGACCTCGTCGTTCATGAGGGCGGTCTTGGCCCAGGGGATCCACTCGTTGTCGATAACCTTCCAGGCGGGGGTCATGGACTGGATCTGATGCTCGGATTGGATGTGGGTGCCCCAGTCGGAACCGCCGATGCCGATGTAGGAGACGGGGATGCCGGTATGGAAGACGCATGCGGGTGGGACGACGCCCCTCTTTCCCTCCTCGAGGTTGCGCTTGGCGATCTGGGCGGCGATGAAGTTGTTGCCGGTGTCCATGCGGGGCCCGAAGCGATCCATCACGGTGTGGAACAGGCCGGTGGCGCCCGTCTCGAAGATGGGGTCGCAGATGATGATGCCGTCGGAGGTGAACATCTTATGGGCGAGCCAGTCGAAGTCGTCCTTGTGGATGCACAGGTTGCCGTTGCCGCTCATGAGCGCCTTCACGCAGGCGATGCAGCCCGTGCAATGCTTGATCTCGAGGTCCATGGCACGCACGAACTCGACCTCGCAGCCAGCCTCCTGGCAGCCCTTCAGGACTTCCTTGCAGACGCAGTCGTTGTTGCCGTTCTTGGTGCCAAACGAGATGCCGAGGATCTTTGTCATGGCAATGCCTTTCTCCTTGCGGATTGCACGGAACTACGCAAAAACTACGGTCTCCTTAGATAGTAGAGAGAAAAGCGTTGTGCAATCGTCCCAAAGGTTTTGCGGACGACTTGCAGCAATCGGTCAAGTGACTAAGCGCGCTTAGGACGTTCGGGCGGCCGTCTCAACCTATCGGGGGCCAGATCCATATCGTAGAGCACCTGTTTGCCCATGCCTGCCAGGCAGCGCGTGGAGAAGGCCACGGCCAAGCGGTCCTCACCACGCTTAAGATCGAGCAGGAAGAGCTCGGCGATCTTGTTCACACGGTAGAAATAGGTGTTGCGGTGGACGTTCAGGGCCTTGGCAGCCTCGGCCGGGCTGCCGGGATAATCCACCGTCCGGCATGCGGTCTCGAGATATGACGTTCCGTGGCCATCATCGTAGAGGCCCATGGCCACCACGCGCTTGTCGAGCATCATGTCCACCTGGCCGAAGGTCTTGGCGAGGCTTGCAAGCACGGCGTAGCGGTGCCTCCAGAAGTAGACGATCGCGCTTTGATCCTCGATATGGGCGGATGCGAGGCTGCGGATCTGCATGAAGCGATCGTGCGCAAAACCGAGCTGCTCGAACGGCTCGCACACGTAGGCGCGCAGACCGTTCTGCGCAAGGGTGTTCAGGAACTCCTTGCGCTGCCCGAGGATGCGCTCGGCCCGGTCGTAGCCGTCCCAGCCGGCGCACGTGCGCGGCCCGAGCGAGATGAGCGCCGCGAGGCCGCCGTCGCGGATGGTCCAAAGGCAGCTGCGAAACGCATGGACCACACGGGAGGCGATGCGCTGCAGATGGGCGCGCGGGATATCGCGGGTGGAGGAGAGCTGCATGAGCACGTAGGTCTCGTCGAGGGGCATGGAGCTCAGCGCAAGTTGGGCGCGCATGGTCTTCTCGTTGACGAAGGAATCTCCCAGGATGTCGTCGAGGACCGTGGAGCCGGATCCCGCTCGCTCTCCGGCGATGCCGAGCTTATCGATGATGATGGCCGCCAGAGAGCCTGCGAAATCGATGAGCTCGAGATCGGCATCGGCGATGGCGCGGTCTTGCTCGAGCAGGTCGAGGCGACCCATCTCCATGTGATGGAACGAGATGATGGAGGTCACCCAACGCTGCCCGAACCGAGGGTTCTCCGAGATGATGGAGTGGCCTGCATGCCGTACGTCGTCGAGGATGCCCGCCGATTCGAGCTCGGCATCGACCTCCTCCGACACATAGCCCTGGTTGATCTCCTCGAGCACATCGGCGCGGTCCTTGGGAAACGACCCCGCGCTGGCAAGGAGCCTCCGATCGGAATTGACGATCATGAGCGGGTTGCCGATGATCTCGTAGGCCTTGTCGGCAAAGCGCTGGATGTCGTAGGAGCTCTCAAACGCCGCGTACAGGCGCTTGCGCTGCAGCTCGAGATGGGCATGGAGCTGGGGCAGGCGCCCGAAACGCGCTTCGAAGGCAGCGTATCCTCCGGAAGCCGCGCACAGCACCGTGCGGCTGTCGGGGCACGTCCTGCGCTCGGGAAGCTGCTCGCCGCAGTAGACGAGCGTGAGGCCGAGATGGCCTTCGGGAGCTGCGGGACGATCCTCGGGCGCGAGCATGATGAGCTGCTCGAACGACATGCCGACGTTGCATACGGGATAGGCGAAGACCTCCTCCTCGAGATCGACGCCGCGGCCCTCCGCATGCTCGGCCACGCCCAGCTCGCCTAACACGGTTCTCAGCTTCATAGTCGGCTCCCACCAGCGTGCGTCTCCAGCGAACGTGCTGCGTACACAGTTGCAGTCTACACCCCCTGTGCCCATGCACAAAGAGCGTTCGGCAAAACACGGCGCTTTTGATGGCCAGGCCCATGGCGCCCTCGGAACATGATGCGTAGGCTTATAGTCGTGCATTCGTGCAGGTCCGATCGGGCATGTTGCAGAAAGGATCCCTCATGGACTACCGCATCCTCACGCTCTCCCCCGGCTCCACCTCCACCAAGGTCGCCGTCTTCGAGGGCGCCGAGCCTGTGTTCAAGGCCAACGTACGCCACGACCCCGCCGAGCTCGCCAAGTTCGAGCAGGCGGCCGACCAGCTTGACTACCGCATGGCCATCATCGAGCGCGAGCTCGCCGCCGCAGGGGTGGAACTCGGCTCCATCGATGCGTTCTCGGGTTACTGCGGCGGTATGGGCCCCACCCAAGGCGGCATCTTCGCCATCGACCAAACCGTATGCGAGCACGTGCTGTCCTGCGGCATGAACCATCCGGCCATCCTGGGAGCCCCCATCCTGTTCTCCTTCGCGCAGAAGACGGGCAAGCCCGCTTTCGCTGTCAACCAGCCCGATACCGACGAGCTGGACGATGTGGCCCGCATCACCGGATATCCCGGCGTGTACCGCAAGAGCCATGTGCACTGCCTCAATCAGAAGGAATGCGCCATCCGCTATGCCGCAACCTTGGGCAAGCGCTACGACGAGATCAACGTCATCGTGGCGCATGTGGGCGGCGGTCTGTCCGTGGCAGCGCATCGAAGGGGGCGCATGATCGACACCAACGACGTGCTCGAGGGTTCCGGCCCCTTTGCGCCCAACCGTTCGGGCGACGTGCCCCTCAAGCCCATCGTGGAGCTCGCCTTCTCGGGCGGGCACGGCAAGCAGGAGATCATGGGCGTCATCGGCAAGACGGGCGGCCTCAAGGGCCTGCTCGGCACCGACGATGCCATCGAGGTCAATGGCCGCATCGCCGCAGGAGACGCATGGGCGAAGCTTGTCTTCGAGGCCATGGCCTACCAGACCGCAAAGGCCGTCGGTGCCTTTGCAGCAGCGCTCAAGGGCCAGGTCGACGGCATCATCCTCACGGGCGGCGTCTCCAACGATGCGGGCTTCGTGGCCTACATAGAAGAGCGCGTGGGCTGGATCGCCCCGGTTGCCGCCTACGGCGGCGATTTCGAGATGGAAGGCTCTGCGAGCGGTGCCATCCGCGCCCTCGACGGCACCGAGGCCGTCATGGCCTACACCGGCGAGCCCTCGTGGAAGGGCTTCGAGATGCCGGGGGCATTCGCCGACATCGAGGGTTGAGCCCGGCGCCGCGCCATGCAGCGGTTGCGACGATACGCACGCTTCTCCGAAAGGACATCCATGACAGCAGAACGCACGCACGGCTTCCATTACGCTTACGCCATCGTGGCGAGCTGCATCGCCATTACCTGCCTGCCCTGCGCGCTCGCGCTCTCGTGCGCAGGCATCTTCTTCACGCCGGTATCGGAGTACTTCGGCGTATCCCGCGCGTCGTTCACGCTGTACTTCTCCATCCTCAACATCACGATGATGCTGACCTTGCCCATGGCGGGAAACCACCTGAGCAGGCTCGATTCCCGCAAGGTGCTCTCGGGGGCGACCTGTTTGGTGGGCCTGGGCCTCATAGGCATGAGCCAGGGCAGCTCCATGCCGTGGTTCTACGTGTGCGGAGCCATCATGGGCGTGGGCATCGCGCCGCTCATCTACCTCTCGGTACCCACCCTCATCAACGCCTGGTGCGTTAAGAACGTCGGGTTCTTCGTGGGCCTCTGCATGGCGTTCACCGGCATCGGAGGGGTTATCTTCAACCCCATCGGCACCTCCATCATCCAGAGCGGTCCCGAGGGCTGGCGCGGCGCCTACCTGGCGTTCGGCATCATCACGCTCGCGGGCACGCTGCCCTTCACGCTCTTCGTCGTGCGATCCAAGCCTTCGGATAAGGGGCTTCTCCCGTACGGGGCCAGCGAGCTGGGCGGGCAGGACGCGGATGATGCTGCGGCGGCAACGGAAGGCGTGCCCGCATCGGTTGCCATGAAGATGCCGGCGTTCTTCGCGCTCGCCATCTTCTGCGGCATCATCACGCTCAACCAGACCATCTACCAGTTCCTCGCCAGCTATGCCACGTCGTTTGAAGGCACGCTGCCCCAGATTGCGGCCGCCTCGGGCGTAGTGGCGAGCGCCGCCATGGCCGGCCAGGCTATCGGCAAGGTGCTGCTCGGCATCATCAACGACAAGTCTGTGCGCGCGGGCATCGTCTTCGGCATCGCCTGCGGCGTCGTGGGCGTGCTGCTCATGTGGTTCATTCCCGGCGTGCTGCCCATCCTCCTTGCCGGCGCGTTCCTCTTCGGCGTGGTCTACGCCATGACCACCGTGCAGACGCCGCTGCTGGTGCGCTCGGTCTTCGGCAGCGCCGACTACACGAACATATACTCGCGCATCTCCATGGTGGGATCGCTCATGAGCGCCGTTGCCGCGGTGTTCTGGAGCTTCGTGATCGACTCGCCCGGCGGATTCCCGCTCATGTTCATCGGGGGCCTCGTGTGCATGGCGATCTGCCTGGCCACGAGCTTCTTCGCACTCGGGCGCACGGACGGACTTCTCGAGCAGTAGTCCGACGGCTCGCCGATTGCCGCTCGCTCGACACGCCGTGTGCCGCACACCGTGTGCCGCCCGTCATCTGCCGCCCGTCATCTGCCGCCCGTCGTTTGCCGCACATCTGCGGAGGGTGTGCGGCAAAAAATGCGTTTTCGCAGTTCAGAAGCTTGATAAACGGCTTAATCGACAGGTTGTGTTGCAAACGGGCCGATCGGTCACAGCATCCGGATGGATAAGGCTTACTTCCAGTTCTTGAGCATGAGCCTGCAGAAGGCGTCGACGCCCCAGCCCACGTACCACACGCCCGCGAGCATGGCGACGGCTATCTGGATGGGCAGCGTGCCCATGCCGGCGGTGCCGAGCGGGCCCATGACCGTGAGGCCTATGGCCCAGCCGCACAGCACAGCGGGCAGGTAGATCCACTTCTCGAGCGCGCTGGCGATAAGCACGGCGGCGAATCCCATGGCCGCCAGCGTGAGGAAGGTGTTGATGTCGGCGGCGAAGGGCAGGCTCTCCATGCACCACATGGCGATGACGGCCCATAGGTCGCTCATGAGAAAGCCGATCGAGATCTTCATGCCATCCTCGACCCTGTTGCCGTTCGCCACGTAGATGCCTGCGCAGATAAGGGCAACGGCACCGCAGGTGATGCCGAAGCGACCCGAGGCCACGGCCCAGACAGGCGGCAGCAGGCCGATACCTGCGGCGAGCGCGAGCACGTCCTTGTTCATGGAAAACCTCCTCATATGGAGAAGGGCCGCCGAGCTGGTGGCTCAAGCGGCCCTTCGCAGATCGTGCGGGCCTAGCGCATCTCGGGCGCGGGATCGTTGCAGATCCTGCGGGCGAGGTTCTCGATGGGGCCGTTCAGCAGGAACGTGACGATATAGCAGGCAATCCACACCGGGATGATGTTCTGGGCAAAACCGACGATCGACGCGATGAAGGGAGCCCCGCCGAGCACGCAGGCATCCAGGGCGCCCACGAGGTAGCACAGGATGACGGAGTAGATCGTGTTGATGGGGATGTTGACCAGCGCCCCGAACTTGGCGCCCTCGGAGGGATTGGAGCGCTTGAGCGCCCAGTTGACGCCCATCTCGGGAACGGCGGGAATCATGCCGATGATGGTGGCCACGCACCACGAGAACACGAAGTTGATAAAGAACAGCGGCCAAATCCAGCCGTTGGATGCATCGGCCGTCTTGAACACGTAGAGCGCAAGGAACTCGCAGAGGACGCACAGGACCAGGGCGACGCACGTGTTGAGGATCGCAGCCTTCACAAAACGCGTCGAGGTCTTCATGGACATAGAGGCTCCTTCCAAAGGATGATGGATCGACATCGAAAAGCATACGAAATTGAAGGCGCTGCTCCCATGTCCTTATACTCAAAGAACGAACCGCGCCATGCGCTCGCGTTGTGCGGCGGCACAAGGGCGCCGCCGCAGACTGATGGGGACGCACCTACGCGCGCTCGGGTTCCTTGATGAAGAAGATCAGGATGATGGCGAGGGCGGTGCCGGCCAGGAAGATCCAGTAGCTGAATGTGAGCTGGGTGACGCCGACGGCGCCGATGATTACCAGGCCGGTGCAGCGCATAAGCGTGTTGATGGGGGCGACCAAGCGGTTGGCCTGGATGAAGCCGAAACGGCCGAAACAGGTGCCGATCATGGAGGGGATCAGATTGCCGATGCCGCCGATGCCGAAGCCCACGAAACAGGCGCAGAGTACGGTCATGGGAACGGTGCCGTTGTTGAAGATCATCAGGAGGAGCGACACGATGTACCACATGCCGTATATGAGGGAGGCATTCTTGGTTCCGAAGCGCTGGTCCGTCCAACCCCAGATGTAACTGCCGACGATGCCGACAACTGCGGCCAAGGTCATCATCAGGATGGCTGTCTTTTGATCGATGCCGAGCATGACGAAGCGGGTGACCATGTTGGAAACCAAACCGATTGTGGTCATCCAGAGCAGGCCATGGCCGAAGCCGATGAGCCACGTATTGCGGTTCTTGGCGATGTCGGAGACGGTCATGCCCTTCGCGGCCTCTTCCTCGGTCGAGCGTTGCGCCTCCGCAGCCGCAAGGTCGAGGGGCTCGTTGTCGGGAGTGGCGCCGACCTCCTCGGGCTCGTTCTTCACCCAGACGATCGAGAGGGCTGCCAGAACGAAGCACGCGATGCCGATGATGGTGTAGGCGAGCTGCGGGTTGCCGATAGCGCTCAGGAACAGGACGATCGTGGCGGTGCAGAGCGGAAGGCCCATGGAGGCCCAGCCCAGTGCAAGGCCCTTCTTCTTGGGGAACCATATGTTCATGATGTTGTTGGGGACGATGTTCACCTGGATCGTACCGCCGACAACGACCAGCAGGATGACCATGGCCAGAAACACCGGCAGCGACTGGGTGCGGGCGAAGACGAGCGTGCAGATGCCGCATACCACGTTGCCGAGAACGGCCATCCAACGGCTGCCCTTCCTGGCGGCAAGCACGCTGAACACGAATGCGGCGAGCACGCTGATCCAGCCGGCGATGCCGACCATGGCGTTGCAGAGGTCCACCATCTCGTCGGGGTTCCAGCCTCGGAGCTCCGCGAATGCCGCCGGATACCAGTTGAGGGTATCGGTTGCCAGCGCCGCCGCGATATAGTAGCTGATCGCGCAGTAGATGATCATCGACCATCCCCATGCGCCGAAATTGCTCTTGGTCGATTTCGGGTCCATGCAAACCTCCTTGCCGAGATGCTTCCATCCCAAAACGGGCCTATCGTGCGCCAAGCAGTGAAACGATGCCTAGTCGTCGAATCCCTGGAATACCGGAACGCCCGTGTAGAGCTTGGGCTCCTCCTCGCCGGTAAGGACGCGGATGGCGCCGGCGGCCATGGCCTCGAGCTCGAACTCGCCCGGATAGGCCGAGACGGGCGCGATCCAGCCGCAGCCCCGCTCGATGGAGGCGACGAGCTCCTTGTTGTGGACCATACCGCCGCCGAGCAGGATGCCGTCAACCTTGCCCTCGAGCACGGCGGCCATGCTGCCGATGTATTTATTGAGCTGATAGAGCATGGCTCCCCACGCGCGGGCTGCGGACGCATCTCCGACAGCCGCGCGCTCGGAGACCTCGCGGGCATCGGACGTTCCGAGCAGATCGACGAAGCCGCCGGTCTTCATGCACATGTCGCGAGCCTCCTTGACGGTGTGGCCGACCTCAATGAAGTCGAGGATACCCGCCACGGGCACGGCACCGCAGCGCGTGGGGGCCATGGCGCCCTCGCCCTGCACGATGTCGAAGCCATCGATCATCTTGCCCTGTTTGTGCGCGGAGATGGAGATGCCGCCGCCGATGTGGCACACGATGAAGTTGCAGTCGGGGTAGCGGCGACCCATGCCGTGGGCATGGCGGATGGCGGTCTCCTTGAGGTTGAGCGCATGCAGGTGCGAGTTGCGGTAGACGCCCTTGATGCCGGTCATGCGGGCATAGTCGCAGAACTCGTCGGTGTCGGGCGGGTTGACGACGAAGGCGGGCTTGCCAACCTGCGCCGCAAACGCATTGGCAAGCTGGCTGCCGAGCTGCGCAGGATGCTGGATGCCGTTGGCACCGCGGTAGGCATGATCGAGCAGGACATCGTTCACCTGATACGTGCCGCCCACAACGGAGAGCAGGCCGCCGCCGCGGCCGACGAATGCATCGATGGTGTCGAGGGCAACGCCGTTCTCCTCAAGGGCCTCAAGGATCAGGTCGCGACGGTAGGGCATTTGGTCGGAAACGCTCTTGAACTCGGCGAGCTTGGATGCCTCGTGCGCGACGTTCTTGGCGAAGACCTCGGCCTCGCCGTCGAACACGCCCACCTTGGTGGAGGTGGAGCCGGGATTGATAACCAGAATGCGGTAGGTCTTCTCTGCCATCTCTTACGCCTCCCTGAGGGCCTGGGCGCGGACGCAGCTCATCACGACGTTGCCGACAAGCTCGGAAACGGGCGCGGAGCGGCTGCAATCGCAGACGATCTTCTTGAAACCCTGCAGGAACGGACCGTATGCATCGGCGTGCGCGAAGTTCTGGACGAGCTTGACGCCGATATTGCCCACGTTGATGTCGGGGCAGATGATGACGTTGGCCTTGCCCGCAACGGGGCTCTCGCGGAGGACCTTCTTGGCGGCTACGTCGGGATTGATGGCGGAATCGAGCTGGAACTCTCCGTCGATGGCAAGGTCGGGGCGGCGCTCCTGTGCGACCCTCACGGCGTCGCGCACCTTCTCCACGAGCGGGCCCTCTGCGGAGCCGTCGGTCGAGTAGGACAGCATGGCCACACGCGGCTCCCAACCCATAAGGGCCTTGACCGTCTCTGCGGCGGAGATGGCGATGGAGGCGAGCTGCTCGGGATCGGGGTCGACGCACACGGCGGCGTCGCCGAAGCCCAGCAGGTTGCCTTCGCTGCCCTCCCATCCGGGGATGTTGAAGATGCCACAGGAGGAGATGGTATCGATGCCGTCGGCAAGGCCGATGATGGTCTGGCCGCCGATGATGACATCGCCGGTGGAGCAGCACAGGCCGCCGAACGTGATGTCCACATCGTCGATGCGCTGCATCATGAGGGCGCGATCCATGGGCTTTTTGGCGCGACGGCGGATCCCCTTGGCCTTGAACGGGAAGCCGGGCTGGGCCTCGCAGCGAACGGCAAAGGCCTCGTTGGCGTCTTCGTCGGCGAGATCGACCACCGTGACGTTGGCCAGATCGACGCCCACCTGCTCGGCAGTGGCACGCAGCGCAGCTCCATCGCCCACGATATGGCACGCGCAGAGACCGGCCTTGGAGAGCTCTCCAACCACTTCCATCATCTTGGGGTCCTCAGCCTCGAAGAAGGCCACCTTCTGGGGATTGGCCGCCGCCTTTGCGCGAACCTGCTCCATCAGATCCATGTGATGCTCCTTTCGCTTGTGAAAAGGCACAGTATGAGCTCATCGTTATTCTCGCAGGGCTTTATCGGAAAACATATGGATACCCTGCCAAGGTTACCGGCTGCTATCGAGGAAAACATTGTGATGGCGCACAATGCGCGAGATCTGCCCGCAATCCTTTCAGCCATCCCCTTTCTCAAAACTACGCATTGGTTTTCTTCTCAGTCTTTATGATTCTTGCCAACTGGTCTTTTGCGGAGAAATACTCGCTGAGAGAAAACCAATGCGTAGTTTTGATGTCGGCGGAAAAGGAACCGCCGGCAAAGGAAATCAACCAAAGCAGCCAACGGCCCCGCACCGGAGTGCGGGGCCGCCGTCGTTGCGCTGCGGAGGCAGGGGATCTCCCCTACTCCTCGATCTCCTCGGCAACGCGCTCCACAAGCTCGCCGAAGGTCTTCATCTTCATGACCTCGTGGATGGTCACCTCGGCATCGAGCTCGTTCTCGATGGTGGAGGTGAGGGCGATCATCTTCATGGAGCCCTTGCCGAGCTCGTCGAAGGTGGTGTCGGAGGTGATCTCGCCATCGTAGCCGTAGGCGGTCTTGGCGAACTCGGCCAGCTGCTCGAACAGTTCCTCGTTCATGATGATTCCTTTCTTTCCCAGCGACAAGCCCGTCACGCGGGCGTGCCGCATTGATCCACGGTATTATTCGGCGACCTCATCGAGCTCGAAGCAGAGCTCGCTCCAGAGAACCATCTCGTCCGAACCGGATTTGAGGGGCACCTCGCGGGCAATGGGCTTGGCGTGCACACCGATGACCTCGCCATCGGCAAGGCGCTGCTGCAGGCCCTTGACGACCTTCTTCTTGCCGCCGAAGACCACGAAGGTGTAGACGGGGCCCTCGTCGAGCTCCACAGCACCGTAGCCATAGGCGCCGATGGCCTTGAGATAGGGCTTGTCGTTCTGGATGCCGGGAATGACGAAGGACCTCAGCGTGCCATGGCCGGACAGCTCGACCCATTCGGTCTCGTGATAGCCGCAGGTATTGCAGCCCAGATGCGGCGGGAACTCGATGGCGCCGCACTCCTTGCACTTGCGGCCCCAATAGCGGCCCTCGGCCACGCCATCGTAGAACTTCTTGACGATCGGCTCCATATCCTTGAGAAGCGGCATGGTGATCTCCTGTTCTGCGCGTATGCGCTACTCGTGCGTGCGGATGACCTGAACGCGGACGTTCTGGCCGCCGCCGAAACCGCGAAACATCGTGGTGCGCGGGACCTTCTTCATCTGGGTGGCGCCCGCCTCGCCGCGCATCTGCTTGACGGCCTCGACAATATCGGCGATGCCGGAGGCGCCGTGGGCGTGGCCGAAGTTGCAGCGGCCGCCGTTGGTGTTGATGGGTTTGTCGCCGTCGAAGGCGCAGCGGCCTTCTATGGCATACTTCCATGCCTCGCCGCGCGGGATATAGCCGCACTCCTCGGCAGCGACGATGTCGCCGGCCATGAAGAAATCGTTGACCATGAAGAGGTCGATCTCATCGGGGCTGATGCCCGTAAGCTCGTAGGCCTGGGCGGTGGCGCGAACGGTGCCCGATTTCTCATTGGAGAGCGTGGCCCCCTCGTACGCAGCGGAGCCGGTGCCGAGCACCTCGATGATCTTGTGGTCGAGGCCGCGAGCTACGGCCATCTCGGTGGGCATGAGAACCATGGCGGCGGCGCCGTCGCACTTGGTCTCGAAGCCTGTGACGCGCAGGTATTGGGTGACCTTGGGGTTGAACATGGAGGTGAGGAACTCGTCGGCGGACGCCATGCCGTTAGCAGCCGCAACCTGGTCGAAGTCCTCATCGTAGAAGCCGAGCGGGTTGAGCACGGCGGCGCGGCGCAGGCTCTTGGCCATACCGTTCAGCGCGTTGTCGACATCGGTGTCGGACAGGCCGTATGTCCAGCGGTACTCGTTGATCCAGTTGTCGAACGAGATGCCGAAGGCGGAGTCGAGCGGGCGGCCGTAGGCTCGGTCGTAGACCATGGGGATGGAGGGGAGCATCTCCTCGAGCGGGAAGTCGCGGCGGAAGCTGCCGGGGGCGCCCACCACAGGCAGGCTTGCGGCCAGGTCGACGGCGCCGGAAAGCACGATGTCGAACTCGCCGGACGCGACGGCCATAGCAGCCTCCTGCAGGGCCACATAGCCCGTGCAGCAGGCCTCGGAGTGGTGCACCGAGCCGATGCCGCGCACGCCGAACCAATCGGCAACCTGCATGTTGGGGGTAAGGGAGTCGCCGATCATGAAGGGGTTGGCGGCACCGTGGTAGAAGTACTGAATGTCGCGGGGCTCGAGTCCGGCGTCGACGATGGCCTCGAGGGCGGCATAGCCGAAGGCATCGCCCTCGGACATCCCCTTGGTCTCGGGATGATCCTCGAAGTTGGTGAACGGAGTGCAGCCAACGCCCACGATGGACACGCTGCGTGCGTGCTTGCCTACCTTCATGGTCATGTGCTCCTCTCAAAAGCAGAT